>JBAVZX010001055.1:0-2427 GCA_049589015.1 Phormidium sp.
GCGTAGTGACGTTTCATGAAACGTCTCTACATAAGGTTTTATTCTGCCTGAGTTAATGCTTCTTGTAAGCGTGATTTATCCAGGTTTTTATGATGTAAAATTACCCAAGATTCAATTAAATCAGGGCCGTGAACATCACCAGTTAAAGCGGCTCTTAAACTCCGCATTACTACGCCTTTTTTCAGGTTTTGTTCTTTTGTTACCTGTTTAATAATTCCTTGGGCTAATTCTGCGGTTACTTCCTGATTATCTAAGGCATTTTGAATTGCTTCTAAGGCAATTTTAGCGCCTTCTTGTTGTAATTGTGCTTTGGCTTCTTCGGTAAATTCTACTTGAGAAACGAAGAAATAGCGGCTCATTTCTACTGGATCGGGGACAGCAGTAATGTCAGGAATTTGGGTTAGCATTTGATCTAACCAAGCTCGATCGCTCACTGGTAAACGAACCAAACTAGGGCCAATCAACGCGGTGATTTGTTCTAGCCAAGGGCGATCGCTCTCTGAATCAAATTTAAACCCCGCTTCTTGCCAGAAAGGAATTAGCAAATCTGTTAATTCATTAACTGGCAATTTATGTAAGTATTGGCTGTTAATCCAATTCAATTTATCCCAGTCAAATTTTGCTCCCGCTTTGTTAACTCGGTCAAAAGTAAACTCAGTAGCAGCGTGTTCTAAAGTGAAAATTTCTTTGGTAGAATCTGGGGGCGACCAACCTAACAAAGTCATGTAATTGGCTAAAGCTTCGGGGGTAAATCCTAACTTTTTAAAGTCAAAAATTGAGGTTACACCTTTGCGTTTAGAAAGCTTTTGTCCTTGCTTATTTAAAATTAAAGGAGTGTGGGAAAATTCGGGAATTGCTGCACCCAAAGCTTCATAAAGGAGAATTTGTTTTGCAGTATTGGCAATGTGATCTTCGCCGCGGATGACATGACTAATTTGCATATCAATGTCATCGATAACTACAGCCAAATTGTACAAAGGTTGACCGAAATCTTCTGTTTCGGAACGACGGGCAATTACCATATCACCACCTAAATCGCTGCCTTTCCAGGTGATTCTTCCCCTCACCATATCGTTCCAAGAAATTTCCCGATCGTCATCAATTTTAAAGCGAATTACTGGTTTTCTGCCTTCAGCTTTAAAAGCACTTTCTTGTTCCGGTGTTAAATTTCGATGTCTGTTGTCATAGCGGGGGGCTTCTTTTCTGGCTACTTGCGCCGCCCGCATTTGTTCCATTTCTTCCTCAGTAGAATAGCAACGATAAGCTAAACCTTTATCTAATAGTTGTTGGATTGCTTGGCGATACAAATCCAATCTTTTTGTTTGAAAAAATGGCCCTTCATCCCAATTTAATCCTAGCCAAGTTAGACCTTCAAGGATATTTTCTGTGTATTCGGGGCGCGATCTTTCTACGTCTGTATCTTCAATTCGCAAGATAAATTTCCCACCTTGATGACGGGCAAATAGCCAGTTAAATACAGCTGTTCTTGCTGTACCGATGTGTAAATTTCCTGTGGGACTTGGGGCGATTCTAACTCTTACTGTCACAATAAATTCTCCGACATGGCATGATCACCGCTGTTCCGGTCTTAAATTCAAGAGAAAATTCGATTTTAAGACCTATTTTTTCTGTTAATAGCGTTATTGGCGATCGATAAATTTGCGATCGGGCAATTGAGTCTTTTCTGACTCCTTTGCCTCTCCCCCTGGTGAGGTAACGCCTTTTAATTGTAACTGCAAATGATTAAACTATCTTAGGGTGTAAGAAAAAGTCATCCTCAACCTGTAATTTAAATATTTGATTTTTCCCTGGCTAATCTGTCCATTTACTAAAAGGGTATTTAATCAAGTTAGCGTTGAAGTATCTGGGATCGTGGGAAACTTCCATGCCTACCCATTCGGGCAATTCTATCACTTGATTTTCTGCTGTGAGTTCGACTTCGGCAATAATTAATCCGGCATTTTCCCCAAAAAATTCGTCTACTTCCCAGATTAATTCCCCATGTTTAATTAAGTATCGACTTTTTTCTATCAATGGCGATTCACACATTGTTTCTAGCATAGTTTGAGCGTCGCTCAGAGGAATTGGGTATTCAAACTCTGCTCTGGAATTACCAACACTTAAACCCTTAATCGTTAAATAACCTCGATCGCCTACAATACGTACCCTAACTACAGCTTCTTTTTTCGTGCAAATGTATCCTTGGCTGTAGGTGATGCCAGAAGCAAGCGATCGCCATTTGTCGCCATTAACAAGGAATTTGCGCTCAATTTCAATAGCCATGACAGATCTTTTTGATCAAACCTTGGTGGGAGTAAGTTTCACCTAATTGTAACGGTTTATATTGGGAAAAGATGAAACCTCTAGCCAAAGAGTCATAAATCTAAAAGTTATAAGAATTTGACAAATAAAACCAATACTGTATAC
>JBAVZX010001056.1:0-3356 GCA_049589015.1 Phormidium sp.
ACTCATCATCATCAAGAAAGCTTGCTTTAGATGTGTAAGATTCTTCTTGTTCAAGGTAAACAATTCCATATCTCTTACACAAAGCTTGCAGTTTGAATTTCAAACTAGTGTGAGGAATCTGAACAAAACTAAAAATTCCTGTGATTTGCCCAAATTTTACAGTCTGACGCACCCTACAATATGACTTTTAAATGCGTAACAGCTTAGGCAATAGGAAATTCTCTTCCCTATTCCCGATTTTCTATTAATTTTCACCCGTGATTTTGCCCCGAAAAACTATATAGTTATAGATGTTGTAAAATAAGAGAATTGGAATTAAAAATCCGACAAAAGTTAGCATGAAAACCAGAGAACTAGGAGCAGCGGCAGCTTGGTAAATGGTAATACTGGGGGGAATAATTTTGGGGAAAATCACAAATCCCAACCCAATGAATGATACGGAAAAAACCAGAAATGTCCAAATTAAAGGGGTATTTTCTTCTCGATATTTCAGACTTCTGAGCAACAATCCTATTAGTACGATGCCTAAAATAGGAATGAGTCCAAAAATATAAATTAGAGGAGCAGTAAAGAGTTGTTCTCTGGCTTGTTCCGAAAAAACTGGGGTCGAAATGGTGATAAAAACTGCACCTACTAAGGTTGTCCAAGTTGCAATTGTTGCTGTTTTATAGTAAGTATTTTGCAACTCACCACTGGTTTTGAGAATCAAATAACTAGAGCCAATCAGCACATAACCTTGAATTAAGGTAAGAGCAACTATCACCGATCGCCAGGTGAGCCAATCCCAAATTCCCCCAGCAAAGTGTCCAGCCGCATCTACAGTAATTCCTTCAAAAACGCTACCTAAAGCAAATCCTTGACCTAAAGCAGCTAAAAAACTACCAACGCCAAAAGTGATATTCCAAATTACTTTGCGATCGGCATTTTCTCGAAATTCAAAGGAAACTGCTCGCAAAATTAAGCCAACCACCATAATCACCGCAGGTAAATATAAAGCGTTGAGAATGGTGGCATAAGCTAAAGGAAAAGCTCCAAAAAGCGATCCTCCCATTAGCACTAACCAAGTTTCATTTGCATCCCAAACATTCCCCAAACTTGTCATCAAAATACTACGACGTTCCTCACTAGAAGCGGTGAGAGAAAGAATACCCACACCCAGATCGAAACCATCGAGTAACACATAAAGAAATAGAAACAGACCCAAAATAAAAAACCAAACTTGGGGAAGAAAATGTTGTAAAGGTTGCAAGGGTTCCATTTTAGACTCCGATAAACTTCAAGTAAAAAGACGATATGGCTTCGCCTGGGTGAGGCGGATCGCTTTTATTGCTGTGCTTCTGTTGGGCGGCGATTGGGTTCATGTTGTGCTAATTCCGTATTGATGATCGGCTCAACAATTTCATGGGGAGCAAGCAAGGTTAAATTTGGGCCTTTGACTACAATTCGACTGCCAAAATAAAGTGTTGTAAACAAAAATACGAGATACATACTCGTCAAACCGAGTAAAGAAAATAAGACTTCCCCCGCAGGTAAATGAGATGCTGAATCCAGGGTTCTTAACTCTCCGTAAACAATCCAAGGTTGTCGTCCTACACAACGAACAATCCAACCTGTTTCTACGGCAATATAACCTAAAGGTGCAGCAAAAATCCAAGCCCGCATCAGCCATTTCTGTTGAGTAATAGCACTTGCCGATAGTTTACCGCGCAGCCATTGCACCACTGTTACAAACATCAAGGCTGCGAAAAATAAACCAATGGCTACCATGATCCGAAAAGAATAGTAAATTAAACCGACCATGTGGGGACGATCGGCTCTTTGCCATTCTTTTAATCCTTTAATTGGATCGGGTAAAGTCGGTTTTAGTTCTAGTAAATAACTTAATGCCCCAGGAATTTTTATTTCCCAATTATTTTTTTCCCCTTGCTCATTGGGTAAAGCGATCACACTCCAAGAAGCAGGTTCTCCAGCGGGAACGGTTTCCCATTGTGCTTCCATTGCTGCCAATTTAGCAGGCTGATAGTGATAGACTTGTTCAGCACTTAAATGTCCGACGAAGATTTGTAGAGGGGCGATCGCGATCGCTACGGCGAGGATAACTTTGAGCGAACGAGAAAAGAACTCAGCATGACGTTGATTCAAGATATACCAAGCACTAATTCCCCCAATCACAAACAGAGATGTTTCCAAGGTTGCAAAGAACATGTGGAGGAAACTGTTAACCATGAATGGATTAGCGATCGCCGCAAAGTAATCCTGAACCACAAACTTACCATTGACAAATTCCCCACCCGCAGGCGTTTGTAGCCAAGAATTAGCCGACAAAATCCAAAAAGTAGAAAGATTAGCGCCAAATGCAACTAAGATAGTCGCAATCCAATGAATGAATGGCGGCACTCGTTCCCAGCCAAATAGCATAATGCCCAAGAAACTCGCCTCTAGCATAAATGCCATTGTGCCTTCAAAACCTAACACGGTGCCAAAAAAATCACCCACAGCTTCCGAAAAAGGTGCCCAATTCAACCCGAACTGAAACGCCATCGGTAATCCTGTTGCCACACCAATACCAAAGTTCAAGACATATAACTTCGACCAAAAACGGGCATGATGGTAATAATCAATATTCCTAGTTTTCAGCCACAACCCTTCAATAATTACGAGATAAATTCCCATTCCGGTTGTCAAAACAGGCCAGAGCATGTGGAAAATTGCTGTTAGCGCGAATTGAATGCGCGATAGAGCAACTGTATCTGAAAGCAAGTTTGTCATATCAATAACCAAGATAAACTACTGTTACTCAACGCTGCATACATTCCCATCACTGCTGCACCATAGATGACGTAGTGGAAGTGTCCGACGATATCAAAGGCGATCGCCACAATGAACAATCCCAGTGTCAAATGCACTAAATTGGGATGAATCGTATCGGGATAAGGCAAATTATGATCGTTGAGTGGGGGAAGATACTCCAGCATGATATTTCCACTAAGGAACTAACCCTCAAAATAAATCCAGAATAAATTACACTAAAGCGATAAAAACGAATCAGCCTGTAAGCTTGATAGCAGTTCTATAAAAGTTACGACGATCAGAGTCGTCAGCATTAAAATCACAAAAAACTGCTCTGTTTCTATGTCTTCTAATTTCACTACAATCCTCCTTTCTTGATCTTTCTAGGGAATTAATAGAACTCCAACCTTAATTTATTCATGTTGAGATAACTTGATTGAGAGATTGTAGACTAACCAAATCAAAAAGCTCCCCTTTTTTTTCATAATCTTTATTCGGAAAACACTTTCTTGCCCTGTTGGATATTAAGGTGAAAACATCCCAGATATCGGCTTGATTACAAGTTG
>JBAVZX010001057.1:0-3023 GCA_049589015.1 Phormidium sp.
GTGTTTAATAAACTGGGTGTTAATTGTTCTAGCATTAAACCCATTGAAACATTGACATTTTTTAATAGTGCCATTTCAGCGAAAGATAATGGCCCCACGTTAGTATGAGGTAAAAAGCCTAAAGAAAGTGCTAGTTGACAGATGTCAAAGATGCGATCGAACCAATCTTTTCGCAAAGGTGAATTGGGATGTACTTCACCGCTAAGAATGAGAATTTCGCAAACACCTGTATTTTGCAGGGATTTTAATAAATTTTCCGCTTCCGTGAGAGTTAACCAAGGACTTTTACCGGGATTTGTGCGAAAATTGCAATAAGTACATCGGTTAAAACATTCATAGGTAGGGACGATCGTATAAGCAGGACTGTAAGTGATTTGGCGGGAAGTAGAAGCAGACATAAATTGATTTGTTAATTGATTATAGGAAGCTAATTAATTTTAACTAAACTCCCGAGACTGGCAAGAGTTTCCCTTCCCTCAACTGCCAAACACTTACTTATTCCGCATCTCTATCTTTTACTTGATGCCAACGTTTTTTGGCATAGATGTTTTTGACGTGAGTTTTGACGGTGTTTAAACTGATGTGCAGCTTTTCAGCAATTTCTTGATAGCTGTATTCTTGACGTAGCAGCGACCAAATTTCGATTTCGCGATCGGTTAACTGATACTTTTGTTGCTCAAATTGTAAATCTTCTTGCAGAACTTGGTAGCGATTTTCTAAGAAAATCAAAATGTGCTGAGTTTCGCTGGCAGGTAAATTAGGATCGTTAGCACCTAAGTTTACCCAACTGGCGCGAATCCGAATTGTTTCCTGTTCAGAGGTAAAACATTCAGTAACGATCGATTGTTGATTACCTATACCATATCTAATTAACCGATAACAAATTTCGGAAATTTCTAAGGGTAAAATGGTTAAATGGCGATCGCCAACTGACAATTTTTGACTAATTTCCTGAGCTTGTTGATTCATATAGATAGGTTGAACATGGCGGGAAATTACCATGACACCTTCTCTTAGAGACTCAGCTAACGCCATCCAAGGGGAATTAAATAATGCGTTAGTGACAGTGTTAATTTCTGATTTATCTTGAACAGCAGTAGATGTTTGGTTAACAGTCAGGGAATGAGCTTTCATAATTGTTTTCTCTCTTACTCTGAGCCCATTCTGTCTTTGTTGGAAGTGAAGACGCAATGAGTAAGCTGTGGAGATCACCAGTCTGGAGAAGTCATATCGTAGCGACTCCAATCAGGTGAATTAAGCTGAAGTAGGGTGAAGTTTTTCTGTTAAACTGTAGGCAAATGGGGCCAGAAAACCCAATAAATAGATGACATCAGCTTTTAGTGGTCTTAAGGAAAGCCAAAAAAGACAGGAAAAACTGAAGCTACTATAAACCCTGCTTCGGGATATGGTTTCCTGGCATTTGTAGCCAATCTTATTGCTTCTGTAGAAATTTTCGGCTTAGTAGTCGGGAAAAACCTCACCCTTTAGGGTGCTTCTGTAAAAATTACCTGATTCACTTTACTCATTATGACCCCAGAATACCTAGAAAAGTGGTTTCCGATCGAACAGCAACGTAGCTATGTTTCTATGTTGGTGAAGCGGGGGGGTGGACTTACTAAGCGAAGGGCTGAGTATTTTGTTCGCTTGTGGGCTTATTTATTGGTGAAACAGTTACAAGAATCAGGTCGCCGTTTGGGGCAACCTTTGACAAAATTAGAATTGCCGCAAGGATGGATAGCTTGTACTCACAGGGAAGCAGCAGAACTATTTTATAGTGAAAAAGACCGGGGTGGCGATCGGGCTGCGGGAATGATGATCGATCAATTAGCAGCACTTGGTTTAATTGAAAAACAATTCGATGGTCACACTACTTGCATTCAAATTCTACCTTGGTCAGAACTGCTCGATCCGCCACAGTCAGCAGAATCAGTAGAATTAATCATAGATGATTTTAACCTGAGAACTGATGCGGTTCCGATTGCCAATTTGATCGATCGCCATTACGTGCAAACGGCAAAAGATGCTAGCGCCACTGCACACCAGATTACCCAAACATTACGCGATTGGGCAAGGCAATACTCTACCGGAATGCGGGTGTTGCGCCGGACTGATAACTTGCATCCTGTAGGAATTTCGATTATTTACCCAACTGTCAAAGAATCAGAGGCAAATTTCTTTCTCCCTCCCGGAAAAACTCGCTTCTTTACTTCCGATATGCAAAATGAACCTTTTAAAATGGCTGTTCCCGGAGATGTCGATTGCAGTTGCGCTTTTCTCAGAACTTGGTTGATCGATAATCAATATATGGAGTATGAGACAATCTGTGATTTTGTGGAAGATTTACAGAGAACTTTGCTAAAGGTGCAAGCGGATTTTCCCAATCTCTGTGATTTATATAGTGTGGCAATTAATCCGATTTCTGGAGAATTGGGGCGAGTTCTGGGATTTCAAAGAACTTACCAAGATGCTCAACGCCCGATTTATCGGATTTATATTCCGGTCGATCGCTTTCTAGCTTTAAATGTGCGCCAAGCTCTCTCAGGTTTGAAGTTTCAGCCTACCTTAGAAGGAACGAGAAAGGAAACAGTTCCTACTACAAGTGCAGCACTCCCTAGATCCCCGACTTCTTTACCTGAGATCTTGCACTCCTGAGCAGAGCCTGGAGTTTCTCGTTCCCAGGTTCAACCTGGGAACGAGGATCTGGGAGGTTCTACCTCCATTGCTGCAAGATCTGAGTTACCCTTTTTTCCCTTCTGCCTCCTATAAACTGACCTGATACTTGGAATAAAATTAAACAATTAAAATTAATTGCAACAAATACTTTACAAACCGAAACAAATCCCTTAATGTATATTCAGGCGGGCAAACAAACCGCCAGAACCTTGAAAAATAAATCATCGCAATTATCCAACAATGACCACAACCATTCAACGCCGCGAAAGCGCCAACGTTTGGGAACGGTTTTGCAATTTCATCACTTCCACCGAAAACCGCATATACATTGGCTGGTTCGGCGTATTGAT
>JBAVZX010001058.1:0-4735 GCA_049589015.1 Phormidium sp.
ATCCTGGTGTTTCGGAACAGGCAAAATCTCAGCTGTTAGCGGAAAATAATCTGCAAATAAAACAGTCTGACTATCCAGAACCAGGTTCATACTTGGTGAGTACCGAAAACCTTGAAGAAACGGTGACGATCGCTAACAAGTTACACGAAAGCGAGGCGGTAGAATTTGCCCAACCTAACTTTGTCCGTTTACAACCCCGTTTGCAAGCAGTAGATTTGTTGGAGAAAGTGGTGGAAAATGGCGGGTCATTGAAAGCCGAAGTATCGCCCACAGCGCCACCCACTGACCCTGGTTATGCTTCCCAGTGGAGTTTACCCAAAATCAAAGCGCCAGAAGCTTTTGATATTTCAATGGGTAGCCCGACGATTTCGATCGCCATTATTGACGAAGGTTGCGATCTCAGCCACGAAGATATTTCCTACAAACTTCCCGGCTATGATGCAGTTTATCGCACAGATAACCCATCACCCCTACCCAGAGACGGTCACGGAACTTCCTGCGCCGGAATTTCTGCGATGATTGCGAACAATGGCAAAGGTGGTTCAGGAGTTGCGCCCAAGTCGAAAGTACTACCAGTCCGCATCGCCTACGGTAGTGGTGGCGGTTGGGTAACTTCCGACGCGATCATCGCTGACGGTATTCGCAAAGCGGTAGAACGAGGCGGAGATGTGCTTTCCAACTCTTGGGGCGGCGGTTCACCCAGTACAGCGATTACCAACGCTTTCAAATATGCCCAAACAACCGGACGTGGTGGTAAAGGTTGTCCGATCGCAGCTGCAACTGGTAATCTGGATCAGCGTGGAGTCATTTACCCTGCAAATCTTTCCCCCACAATTCCTGGTTTAATGGCAGTTGGTGCCAGTAACCAATGGGATCAACGCAAGAGTAAAACCAGTTTGGACGGCGAAAACTGGGGTTCCACCTACGGCCCAGAAGTTGATGTAGTAGCCCCCGGTGTGAAAATTTACACTACAGACATCATGGCTGGAGGTGGTTACAGTAGTGGGAACTACGTGCCCAACTTTAACGGTACATCTTCAGCCACTCCCCACGTTGCAGGTTTAATGGGACTGATCCTGTCAGTAGACCCAGATTTGCGGTCTTGGGAAGTGGAAGAAATTATCAAGCAAACCGCAGATCATTTAGGCACACCCGGTCGCAATGAAGAGTTTGGTTTCGGACGGATTAACTGCCGTCGCGCCTTAGAAGCAGCTTCCCGGATCTGGTATGAAATTAGCATTGTCCCAGAATTTTTGGGCAGTGGTAAAGATTGCTATCTGCGGATTAACGTTCGGATGTACAATCCAGGCATTAACACCGTGCGTTTGGATGGATTGACGATCGCATCCCACAGTCCAGACGGAAGTACTCAAGTCGATCGCTTTGAATACCGACCTAACCCTGGCAACGTTCTGGCACCGCGATCGACTCAAGATGTGCGTTTTAACCGGATTTTGCTCAAAGCTAACGGCAATCAATCCAGTTGGAGTTACAGGTGGTCAATGAACTGGTCTTACACCTTCTGGCGACCTGGTGCCCCTGGTTTACCCTTGTCTGCTGAACCTTTGTCCGAATCCGCAGGGCAAAAAGCCACCTCGATTGACGTGCGTGGCGACAGCAGCAGCAAAGAACGTAAATCTGAGGTTAGCAATCCTTCCTTTAACAGTCAAGTTTCCATGACCAACGGTAATGGCGCTACTGAGGGAATGGGCGATTTGATTTTAGTTGATTTGCAAGCGAAAACAATCAAAATTTCTCTACGTTAACGCCTAAAACGAGGTAATCAACCCGAACTTAGTATGACTGGTGACAGGGAAAAGATTTCACTCTGACCGTCAACAGTATAAACTAGGAAAATAGGGCTGAGTGATATACTCAGTCCTGTTTTTTGTTTGAGAATATGCCCAAAGAATTATGCTAAATAAAAAATCACGGTTATTTGTTTTAGCAGTAGCTTGTACAGTAGCTTTAATGTTGGTAAATTGCCAAGCTAGTAACGATACTAATCGAACTACTACTTCAGCAAAAACAGAAAAACAAGTATTAGTTTATGGTTCTGGAGGTTCGCCAGTAAACCTAGAACCGGGAAATATTACTGATGGTAATTCGTTAATCGTCCAACAACAAATTTATGAACGATTATTAGAATTTAAACCAGGTACTACAGATTTGCAACCGAGTTTAGCTACCTCTTGGTCAGTTTCCGCTGATGGGAAAACCTGGACTTTTAAACTGCGTCCGGGAGTGAAATTTCACGATGGTACAAATTTTGATGCTGACGCTGTGAAGTTTAATGTGGAACGTTGGTGGGATGCGAAAAACCCAAATGGTTATCGGAATGCTGGCAAAAGTTATGAAATTTGGCAGCAAATATTTGGCGGATTTAAAGGAGATCCAAATTCCCTATTACAGAACTTTGTAGTGGTTGATAAATCTACAGTTCAATTTGTTTTAAAACAACCTTTTGCGGCTTTTCCTTCTGCGATCGGATCGGGATTTTTTGGTATGGCTAGTCCCGCAGCAATTAAAAAAGCTGGTGCTAATTATGGTACTCCTAATTCTTTAGCAATAGGAACAGGGCCATTTATATTTAAAGAGTGGCGAACAGGCGATCGCGTCACCCTAGCCAAAAATCCGAACTATTGGCAAAAAGACTTACCTAAAACCAATCAATTAGTAATTCGTTTTGTCACCGATCCAGCAGCAAGATTAGCGCAACTTCGCGCCGGACAAATTGATTTTACCGTCGATCTTGCGCCAGATCAAATTAAAGAAATTCAAAGCGATCGCAATTTAGTTGCTGTTCCCCGTCCGTCTTTTAATGTTGGTTATTTGGCGCTGAATACTAGTTATAAACCTTTGGCGGATGTTAGGGTTAGACAGGCGATCGATCTAGCAATCAACAAACAACAAATTGTTCAAGCCTTTTGGGGAGACTTAGGCGAAAATTCCCCCCATTTTATCCCATCAATATTAAGTTGGGCGCAATCCAAAAACCTGACCAAACGCGAACAAAACCCCCAAAAAGCCAAAGAATTACTAACACAAGCTGGCTATCCAAACGGATTTGATTTAGAACTCTGGTATATGCCAGTTTCTCGTCCTTATTTTCCCACACCGAAACCAATTGCTGAAGCTTTTGCTGCTGATTTAAGTGCGATCGGTATTAGAGTTAAACTTAATACCAAAGATTGGGCCGCTTACATTGCCGATCGCAAAAAAACCCCCGGATTTCAAGCATTTATGTTAGGTTGGACAGCTGATTATGGCGACCCTGATAGTTTTTATTATCCTCATTTTGGCCCCGGTGGAACTGTAGATATAGGAAATTGGAAAAACGACAAAGTTATCCAACTTTTAAATCAAGGTCGGGCGACAGGAGATCAAGCAGAAAGGGCGAAAATTTATGCCCAAGTTGATGAAATTTTACATCAAGAAGCCGTGCGTTTACCAATAGTACATTCTCAACCACTTTTAGCCAAAAGAAAAAACGTTCAAGGTTGGATTCCTAGCCCTTTAGGTAGCGAAGATTTTGCCGGAATTGAAAAGAAGTGATATTATGTCCGATTGATTATCCATAATAGACTTATTGCAAAAGTCCAAAATTTAGGATTTTTACCACAGATATCCACAGATGGACACAGATGAACACAGATAAAAACTATGAAATATGATTAAATACATTTTAAAACGGTTACTTAGTCTCCTCCCAGTTCTTATCGGAATCACTCTTTTAGTATTCACATTGCTGCATTTAATTCCCGGAGATCCAGCAGTGGTATTATTAGGAGAAAGAGCCACACCTGAACAAATAGAATCCCTCAGAGAGCAATTAGGTTTGAATCAACCATTACCAATTCAGTATTTTAACTTTTTGTTCAATATAATTCGTTTCGATTTTGGCAAAAGTATTATCAGTGGTATTCCCATTATTGATGAAATTAAAACCCGTTGGCCTGCAACCTTTGAATTATCAGTAGCAGCAATGTTAATTGCTTTAATTTTAGGAATTCCTGCCGGAATATTTGCCGCAGTTCGGAAAAATAGCTGGGTAGATAACCTATTAATGAGTAGTTCTTTAATAGGAGTATCTTTGCCTGTGTATTGGTTAGGATTATTGCTAATTTATCTATTCGCCGTCAACTTACAAATTCTTCCTCCTAGCGGTAGAATTAGCGTTGAAGCAGGGTTTAATTTTCAACCAATCACAGGTTTTTATGTGTTAGATTCTCTACTCAAATTAGATATCAAAACCTTACAAGATGTGTTATTTCATTTAATTTTACCAGCCATAACATTAGGAACAATTCCTTTAGCAATTATCGCCAGAATTACTAGAAGCGCGATGTTAGAAGTATTATCCCAAGATTATATTCGCACAGCGAGAGCTAAAGGAGTTCCTGAATATTTCGTTATCTTAAAACACGCTTTAAAAAATGCTTTTCTGCCAATTAGTACCACTATTGGGCTGCAATTTGGTACTCTACTTGGTGGGGCAATTCTCACCGAAACAATCTTCTCATGGCCCGGAATTGGTTCTTGGATTTATGAGGGAATTTTAGCGCGAGACTATCCAGTTGTGCAGGGAGGAGTAATTTTTGTATCTATAACTTTTGTGTTAATTAACTTGTTGGTAGATTTATCCTATACTTTCTTAGATCCCAGAATTCAGTATCGATAAAAAGAACAGTCTTCATCTGTGTTCATCTGTGTTCATCTGTGGACATCTGTGGTA
>JBAVZX010001059.1:0-7960 GCA_049589015.1 Phormidium sp.
TCACGGAATTGAACGACCAGAGTATGAACCCGATCTTGACGATTTAATTGATGATATTCCAGTCTCCGAATTACAGAATAAATGTGCGATGCTTCATAATGCACTGGTTTCTGCACAATATCAATTAAATAATCTCAACAATTCAGTTATCGAACGGGAAAAGCGAATCAATTTCACCCAGAAAGTAATTGATTCAGCACTCAATTTAGTTCAGGAGATTAGGGAACAAATTTAAACAAAGAAATCAGGTAGGAGTTGCTTTTTGTTAACTCCTACTCTGGAAATTACTTGGGAGTACAAACAATGTTAGCTGCATTCACAGGACATCGTTACATTGAGGATTTTACAACTCAATGGTATAAAGGCATGAACAATTTAATTGATTTAGCTTTAGAGCAGAAAACAACTGAGTTTTTAGTCGGCATGGCTCTCGGAGCAGATCAGTTATTTGCCAAACTTCTCATCAACAGAAAACTGAAATGGACTGCCGTGATTCCTTGTGCTGACCAAACCGAACTTTGGAAGCGATCGCAACAACGTCAATACAACCAATTACTAGCACAAGCCACTAAGAAAATTGTGCTTTATCCCAAATACTCAAAGGGTGTTATGCAAGCACGTAATCTGTGGATGATTAAGCGATCGAATCTCTGTTTAGCTGTTTACGATGGTCGCAATGATGGCGGAACCAAATTAACTGTTGATATGGCGATCGCTCATAATCGAACTGTAGTTCAGTTTCATCCATTTACCTATCAATTACAACTCATTGAACCTGCGGAACAATTGAGTTTGTTCTGATGCTTCCGCTTTCGGGGTTTGGTTTATTCCCCGAAAGCAAATGGAAAACACTTCTTTATTTAACTGGGTTGTCAGAAACAATTTCCCAGAAGCAGATTTTTGGTTGATTAACAAAGGTGACAAAGATATCGGTAAACCAGTTAAAGAATTTCAACCCTTTTTAACTGGCATTCAATGTCCTGCCAAAATTTTACCTGATTATGGATTTTATCTGTGTGTGCATTTCTACAACACAGGGATTTGGCATCAAAGAGCGATCGGTTCAACCAACTTCAAAAACCTCCGAATCAGCGATATTCGCAGTTTCTTTAATCAATTATCTCGCCAACATAGAGAATCATCTCGCTATGTACAAATCAACAAAACTAACAGAAAATCAATTAATGACACTTTCGTTGATTATTGAGTGTCCCGGTATTTCTCTTCAAGAAATCACTGATTCTTTAGTAGATGTTTTTGGTAAATGTCAATCTGAATCAAACGTCTTATCCCTAATCAAAGTCTTGAAAAATAAAGGTTTTGTAGTGAGCTTTCTTCAACAAATTAATAACCGTAATCGTCGGTTATACTACCCATCTAAGTCTATGAAACAACAGCGCAAAGTAATTACCAGTCACATCCACTCCCGGATTAGCAATCTCTCACAACAGGCTTTTCAAAATGGACTCATTGAACAATGCGATCGCACTCCCAAAGACACCTATTTACTGCGTTTACCAAATGAAATCACACCAACTGAGTATAATCCAATTTCCACTGGCGTTGTGCTGTTGCAATTGTTGAAACAACTAAAAGCACAATAGCGTTATTCCATTGATTCCATCACCAGTAGCAGAACAAGTTATTTGTTACTGGTGCTTTCGCTTTTGGGTGTTGGTTGTTTTTCAGTGATTAAAGATGCCTGAATTAGAGCAAGTGTTATCTGCGTTAGCTTCAGCTTATTGGAATATGGACTATAACGAGTTTTTGAAGCGCACTAACTTTGTTGATTCTGAATATGCGATCGCCAAATTTCAACTATTTCAGCAAAGTGTTAAAGGGTTGATTGAGTTTGATACCAAAACGATTGAATCATTGCTGTTAGTTAACCATAAATAACCTAGAAAGAAAGACTGGTGGCTAACCAGTCTAGTTGTAGTTTTTGAAAAAGACCATTGCTGTTTATAATTTACCATGAATGAAGCACTCAAAAAGTTAGTGGATTTGCGAATTGTGCAGAGCAAAATCCAACAGGAAATCGAGATGTTGATGCCTGATGCTATCTGCGAAGCGTTGAAAATTATTGAGGAATGTACTGACAATAATCGCATTGTTTACCAGGATTCTCAGAATAAAATTGTCTTGGTAATGCGAAAGAAACTCTGCAACCATGAAGATGACGTTACTTTATCTCGGTTGGATGCAGATATTCAAGCTGCCACTGCTCAACTTGCTCAAAAGTATGCTGTTGAATTAGAACAAATTGATGCAGAAATTGAGCAACTTCAAGAGGCGATCGCATCCCTGGAAACAAAACGAGAAAAGTTGCTATCCTCTCGTTATATTTCTCAGTTGAAAAAACGGTACAAAACCCAGTTAGAAAAGACAGCTTATTTCTCGCCAAATCTGTCTGTTTTCATCAAATAAATTCAGCGATATAATGCCAGAAACGATTATCTGTTTCTTGGCATTAATGCTTCGCTTTTAAATTTTGATGCCAAACACAAAGCAAGCAATGAAACTACAAAGATATCGATTGAACCGAAAAGTTGGAATGATTTACCAAGAATCTCAAGCCAATCAATTAATTGAAATTGGTCGCCAGATGCAAGTAATTATCCTTTGGGCATCAGAGCCAGTTCACGGTCAACCATTTCCTAATTTACCCGCCCAGGACTGGATTCAATTAACTTTCCTTGATCCTCAAGGTAATTGGTGTTATGCAGTTCTGAATTCAGGAACTACAAACTCACTTTATCCTTGGATTCAATATCGAAAACAAATTGAATCGCGATCGCACGAATTATTTGAGATTCTGACAACCATTAGCTTTGACGCAACGGAATCTGATAATCAATGGTTTGATTACTCATTTTCTGGGATTAATGGCAAACCAGGATTGGGTGAACGGATGCGATCGCTAATTAAAGTTTCATCATTTCCGTTGGTAGATATCGATTTGAATTTACCAATTTAAATTTGATGTTTTAGGGTAATGGTTGCCAACAACTATTACTCTAAATTCACCTGATGCTTCGCTTTTGTACTTTGACTTTTTATCAATGAATCAAATGGCTACTAAGAAACCTGAAAACACTGCACAAACTGAAACAATTAATCCTGAAACTCCTGAAAACACTGCTTCTGAAACTCCTGAAATCAATGTTGCTGCTGAATTTGAAATCGATCCAGAATTGCTGGATGAACAATTCAATTCTCCGCGAGTTCCCCGACTCACTTATGGAATTGTTATCAACGATAATCCAGCAGGTTTATTCATTCCCGAAAAGAATCTATCAAAAGCTGGTTGGATTGGGACACCGGAATTGGTGGAACTGGACTTAGCTGGCGGCAAAGAGAAAGGTGTATTTTTGCCGAGTGCGCGATTCATTGTGTTGGGACGGATTGAGCCTTATATTCGTTACAAGAATGAAGACAGCTTAACCGAGCATGGTGGTGATGTGAGTTTGGCGTTAAGTGCGATCGGTTGGTACGAAGAAAACAAGCATCTGCTCGACAAGAAAATCATGGATGCTGTTAGTGAGCATTTGATGATGTTCTTGAACGATCGCAACGAATTCTTACATCAGCGACCAATCCGAATCAGATTCAAAAATGTGGCTTTGTGGAGTTTGAAAGAAACTTTGGATGAATGCTACTCATCAGCAGAATTAGCATTCTCTAAATTTACTGGACTGCGTGCTAGTGGCAAGAACGATCGCTGGCGCAGTTTAGTTGTGTTTCGCTGTGACTTCAAAGGCATCAAAGAAGGTGAAGGCGGTAATAAATCCTATTGCTGCAAAGTTGAGAAATATGATCAGCCTTCGATCGAAAATCTGCAAACTTGGTTTTTGGGAAGCAAAGACAAAAAGACTGCTGTTTGGGAATTGTTCGATATGAATGCTGCTGGATTTGCGTTGAGTGGCATTGATGAACCTACCAAATCTGCTCTACCACCAGGCATTGATGATGAGGTGTCACAATTACCACCAGCCAAAGTTAATTTGTTGAAACCTAAAGCTTAGTGATTAAAAGACTCAGGAGAAATCCTGGGTCTTAGTTTTTTTGCATCCCGGTCGAATTGCGCGGAATATGCAGCAAGAAATTGATGTAAGCGAGGAGAATTTGATGATGGGCAATAATGAAATTGATGAGTTTCAGAGCTTTGAAATTGATGGATATTCGATTGAAATGAAACTAAACAATCAACGAAATTGGATGTTCAAGGTTGATGATAGTTACTGGCATCAAACTTGCACACATTTGTATGAAAAAGCAATTGATTTAGTTAAGCATGAATTAAAACAGCGACAAAATGAATATACTCCAGGCGATCGATGCTTGAATTGCGATGGAAAAGGCATTGTTATTATGGGATACCCAGGCTGGGAAACTGAATGTCCTTATTGTGATGGAGTTGGATTTTTATCGTATCGTGTAATCCCGGAAACTGATGCCTTTACAGATGCTTGGAATAATTTAACACACCAGCAAAGACAAGCGATCGACTTAATGATTCGCTATCGATAAAAATTAGACTCAGGAGAAATCCTGGGTCTTGATTTTAATGCTTTCGCTTAAATGATTTGAAGTTATTCATTACCAAAATGGATGAAATACTTTCAGGAAAAATTTGTCCTTACTGCAAAGCCAAAACCTCATTTGTCGATAGTTCGCTAATTTACAACAAATCCTACGGTATGATTTACATTTGTTTTGAATGTGATGCTTACGTTGGATGTCACCAAGGTACAGATAAAGCCAAGGGAAGTTTAGCTAACCGATAATGCTACGCATCGCTATGCGAACGCTCCGTAGACTAAGAAACCAAGCTCACAGTTTTTTTGATCCGTTGTGGAAAGCTAAAATGAAGCGGGATAATTGTAGCCAAAGTGAAGCCAGAAATGCTGCATATAATTGGTTATCTTTGCAAATGAATATCCCACGCGATCGCTGCCACATTGCCATGTTTGATGAAGCCGAATGTCAGCGTGTAATTGAAATCTGTCAACGGTTTTACAGGTAAGCAATTAAAGAGAGGATAAATCTTGGGTTTTATTCTTAACTAATGCTGTCACTGGGTTGATTTAACAAATGCTTCGCTTTTTGATTCTGATGTTTGGTTCTTGACTTATGGACACTTTGAATCAATTATCAGAACGAATCAACAAAGGTATAGACGATTTTGAGCAACTGTACCAAATTTGCATGGAATTAATTTCGGTTATTGAAGAAGGAAGAGTTCAAGGAAATAGTGATGTAGCAAATCTTGCAGATGCACTGTTTGAAAAACTGCGTCCTGATTGGAGTTCACCTGCCTTTTACGCTTGGATGATAGGAGAAAGTTGTCATGGCTAATCTGAAGAAAATGTCTTCATGCGAAAAACTGTTTGAACGGATTAACAATGTTTTGAAACAGCAAAATTGGGAGTTAGTAAAGATTATCAGTGAGGACGAGAATGAGTTAGGTCGTGTTTACGAAATTCTTTATAAACCTCTCGATAAATCACCGAACTCAGAAACTAAACTGTTAGAGGATAATCTGGAATGTGATTTAATTGTTCAACACTTTTCTGGATCGGGAATTACCTGGGTATGGGGTGAAGATTTTCAAAACTATCTCCAAGAACGACGGGAAATAAAGCGAGTTATTGAGTTGTTCTTAACTTTACCCAAAGAACAAAAGATTGCCCGATCGCAAGAATTTGCTGAAAAACTAGTATTTGCTGGTTACAACATCAATCTAGTTTCTAAGATGATCCAAGCTTATTAAGTTTCTCACGGGTCAGGTATAATCTGGCCCCGTTTCTTGTAATGTGTGAGCGATCGATCGATGACTAATTTCCCCTGTTGGTTAAATTCCGATGAATTAGAACAAGCCCAGGCACTACTAGATTTAGGATTTATCTACTGCGGCGACGCTGACCATTTCTGCGAATTAGAACCTTGTGGAAAAGTTGGTTCTTGGCAATTTGGTACAGCGCCAGGTGAGGTTTGTATGGACGCTGTATGCAATGGTGCGCTTTACAGTTGGTGTTTAGAAACCCATCCAAACTTTGATGATGATGGCTTTTTTGAAACTCGCTTGAAAGAAGCCAAACGTGCCATTAGACAGGTAATCAAAAAACAATTCTTAGGTGGCGATCGCTACGAACAATTATCTTTATTTTGAGGTGAATCGATGACTACAACTTCAAGAATTACTCCGTTTGCTAATGGATCGGAATACCTTAGCTGGCTAGAAGGTAACTGTTATAAATGTGAAAAATATGCCCCGGATGCTATGAGTGTTGAAGATGGTGCTTGCGAGATTGAATTAGCTTTAGGTGAAGGTAGTGTAGGTGATGGAACAATTGAAATGGCGATATTCGATCGCATGGGACAACGAACTGGAAAATGCTGTGAATTTCAGCAATTAGATTAATTCATTATATCTCGATTATCAGTTATAATTAAATTGATAATTGAGATTATTTTTTGAAACTATGAAACCTCAATTAATCGAACTAGATTTAACAGATTTGGTTAACAATCCTGACCAAAAGCAGTTAGTAATCGCATTAAAAAAACTAGCTGGCGAGTCATGGTATTTTCACGAATTAAACAAACGTAGTTTCCATAATCCTAAAGGTTATGCGAGTTATACAAGCTTGTTAACCGAGATGGCATTTAATTTAATTTCAGCCGATAATGTGCCGATCGCTGATATGGATTTCACTACGCTAAACGGTAGCATTCTACTCAGGGAAATAATCGAAAATCATCCAACAACATTCCCTTGTTATTGGTTAAATAGCAATTTATTGTCAGCTTTTTTGCAGACTGATTTACCAGATGTGATGGGAATGAAGCGATCGCATAAATATGGCACAATATTTCTGCCATCAGGAATGATTAAGTCACCAGATGGATACTCGGTAAATTGGATAATATTTGCCCATCGGCTCAAAGGCGAAGTTTCCACAATTCAACTACAAAAACCGCAACAAATATTTAATAGTTATCCAGAAGATATGTTACAAATATTCACAGCAGTTGGGGATGCAACGCTGTATTTTTCTGGGTGTTCGTTAGAGAGAACGAATGAACAGAAATTACCTTACCGTGAAAGTTTCTGGGGTGAATTTTTTTGGTTTGCATATTGACTATTGACTATCACCTGACTATCATCAAGTAAAGCACTACAATATATAGTCAAAGCTATGCAACTACAAAGCACTGATCAGAAAGCTTCCAAAAGGATTGTAGGTATTGAGGAATTCAGAGATAAGTACCGGATACGCCTACCTCGTGATTTGTCCCGTGAGTTATATAAGGTCTCACAGAAGTACATCACCACTGGTTTATCTGTTACGCCAGAAAACTTTAACAAAGCACAGATAACAGCATGGGAGATTGAATCAGATATTAGTAACGGAAACTTTGATGCTACATTGCACAAGTATCAACCACAGAAGCATTTAACAGTAGTGTTACCAATCAAACCAAAAACAGCACTAAAGTTAGATGAGTTATGGGAACGCTTCACAGATTACAAAGCTCAGTTAATCGAACAAACAACTATTAAGACAAACTACAAACGCATTAAAAACACGATCGAATTCTTTCCTAGTAAGAACATAGAAGATGCCGTAGCTATCAGTGATTGGTTGCTAACTAATAAATCAGCTTACACTACCAAAGTAATTCTTTCTCATCTATCAGGATGCTGTGATTGGGGAGTGCAAAATCAGTTAATTGATAGCAATCCTTTTCAGGATATGGCTAGTAAAATAAAAACCAATAACACTAAGCAACCAGAAGATATTGACCCTTTTAGCGCCATTGAACGAGATGCAATCATAGAAACTTTTCAAAATGATCCCTATTACAGTCATTACACCAACTTCTTACAGTTTTTATTTATGACTGGATGCCGCACTGGTGAAGCAATAGCTTTACGATGGAAAGACATTAATCC
>JBAVZX010001060.1:0-8497 GCA_049589015.1 Phormidium sp.
TAGAAAACCAGATCTAACTTGGACTGCGGTTAAAACCGCCAGGTGCGTTTCATCCCCATATCTAAAGCTAGGGGCTCATCAGCACGTTTTTCGGTAAATTGATTACGATCACCAAGAGAATTTTAGGATTATCTTCGCCTCATGTATTTCCAGATCGACAGGGAAATATCTCCTAAATGATGCAAATCAATTCAGGAACCGAGTTTCGGAGATATGCCCGCCAACACAGAAGCCTATACTCTGTTAAAAAGAACAAAGCTTACAACCGAACTTGATTCACGACTAGTACTTTAACATGAAATCCTTAGCTATGAAGGATATCAGGAGTTACTGCCATGCTTATCTGAGTCGGCTTAGGTAAGAAAGGTCTACTGCTCCAAAGTGGATGCTTAGGGCAATATTTAAGTTTTCTAGACATTGAATCAGCCACATTACTGCATCTCCAATGTTTGATTCATAGTGATTAAATAAAATTGAAAACCGCTTTTCTAAATAGGGTTTAACTTTGCGGCAAATTAACACAAGCTTGAGTAGTAGACCTACTGTTGTGGTAGTACCCAAATTAGCTACTAAATCTATAAATACAAAATGTTGGGCTTGTTTTTGATTGTTAACTACCAAAAAGTTTAATAGGTTGCTACAGGTTCTAATGATTAAAAATTCGCTGACTGGGTGGGAATCATTGTGTGGCAATGTATTTTGCAGATAGCTGTATAAATGCTTATTAAATTGACGTTTTCCATAACCAGGATCTATGGAAGATGTCAAATAAGCATAGAGTTCATTTTTAAAGTCTTTATAAGTAGGAGTTTTGCTAGTATGAGTGATGAAACTATGAGCTAGGTCACGATAGCTAGAGGAACCTTCGACTTTACCAACATATTGTTTCACTGCAAAAAACAGTTCTTTATCACTCAATAAAGTAGGATTGTTTATTTCCCGAACGATTTGTTTGGGATGCTGTTCTGGTTTTAGACGTGCTACTTGAATTTTTCGGACTTGGTGAGTTATATATTGAGACAATTCAATTTCATAATTTCGTTGTGCTTCACTTTGCATTTTCCCGATCGCTTGCTGGTCTTCATAAGTGCTATCCTCACTAAGTAAGCAATGTTCATATAAGTAAGGGTAGCGATTAATTAACTTGACTAGGGGTGTGGTTTTTATTTCACTTTTTAGCGGTATTGTTTTATTGACCGCTTGGGATAACCGTTGCAGGGTAGTGTATTGTTCAGTCTTGAGGAAGTTTTTCATTAGTTCCTGCAAGCGTCTGACTGATTTGTGACGGAAAGATCGGTCAAGATAAGCAGGTTGATTTTCAAAGCAGGCGATTAATTGTGGAATTGCCGATCGCTGTTGCGGATGAATTTGCCAACGGTTGATTAAAATATGGCAGCAACGATTCAGCACAAATTTAAATTGCGCCTCGGCGTATTTTGCGGTAATAATCTCATCGAGTACCTGTATGATTTCTCGATCGGGATAATTTCCCCCTTCCATGAACAAAAGTTTAAATCGTTCAATCAGGCGGTTTGGCGGTTCGACTTGTACTAATTTTAGCCAGTGTTGATACAGTTTTTGTTCCGCCGCAGAGGACTGGCGTGTGTAAGATTCGTTCCAAGTAGTCACTTTTCTTCCCTTTCTTTTACCAGGGTGCATATCATTATTTGCAACCACAGCTTTTGTATCCTGACTATTACTGATTACTCTCTAGTCGAGTGTAAATCTATCCTGAAGAGGATATAAAAAACCATTGTTGAGGAACATGACTGGTTAATTGTCATTTCCTGTTTTTTGAGTTGAAATTATCTGCATGATTCTTTCTGAGAGTCAATTTTCTGCATACTCAGAGTAAAGTAGATGCTTGCTGCCATTGCTTTGAGATTTAAGTTCCCTTGATTTGTTTTCATAATAGTCCCTCGATCCTAACCAGACTATAGAAAGAGTACCAGTGACTTACATCACTTTAACTCCGGCTGGTTGTTGTGTACTGTTTAGTTGAGTTTTACCCAGAAACTAATTGATGAATTCACCACCTTTTAAAGGTTTCCAAGTAAAGCTTAGACTGTCAAGGGGTTATTACCCCCTGTATTTTATGCAACTATCACAGGAATTTAATTACTAAGATGACATAATTTATTGGCTAGTACCTAGTCTTTTTGATAAAGAAATTACGAAAAAAGCTGGATTTTATTTAAAGATTCTGTTAACTTACGGGCTGTGATTCAAGTTTTAGTGAGGTTTAATTTTTGACTATGCCCTTTTCAATTAGCTTATCTCAATTACTGGAAGTTTTAATAGATACACCAAAAAATCTTGCCAGTTCGGAGTTGAATTACTTAATACAAGGGGTTTCTACTGATACTCGTAGTCTTAAGTGCGGGGAACTGTTTGTCGCTTTGCGGGGCAGCAATTTTGATGGTCACGAATTTGTGCAAGCTGCTGTAGCAAAAGGCGCTATTGCGGTGGTGACGGAGAAAGATTTCGGTAATCAGTTGCAAGAGGGGATACCACAATTAGTTGTTAAAGATACGCTAGAAGCTTATCAGGCGATCGCACAATGGTGGCGTAATCAGTTGAAAATTCCGGTAATTGCTGTTACAGGCTCTTTCGGTAAAACTACTACTAAGGAATTGATCGGGGCGGTGTTGGCAACTCAGGGAAAAGTGCTGAAAACTCAGGCAAATTATAATAACGAAATTGGTGTACCAAAAACGTTATTAGAACTCAGTTTAGAGCATGATTTCGCAGTGATTGAAATGGCGATGCGGGGGCGGGGAGAGATTGCTTTATTGTCAAAAATAGCACGTCCTAATATTGGCATAATTACTAATGTGGGAACGGCGCATATTGGACGCTTGGGTTCGGAGGAAGCCATCGCTCAAGCTAAATGTGAATTATTGGCAGAAATGCCTAGCGATAGTCTGGCAATTTTGAATGCAGATAATCCGTTGTTGATGGCAACGGCGGCGCAGGTTTGGCGGGGGAAAACCCTAACTTATGGTTTGGAAACTGGGGATTTACAAGGGAAGTTAATTGACTCGCAAAGTATGATGGTGGAGGGCATAAATTTACCTTTACCTTTACCAGGTCGTCACAATGCCCAAAATTATTTAGCAGCTTTGGCGGTGGCGAAGGTTTTGGGAATTGATTTGACTCAATTTAGTCAGGGTTTGGCGGTACAATTACCAGAAGGTAGGGCGAAACGTTACGATTTACCTGATGATTTGGTGATTTTGGATGAGACTTATAATGCAGGTTTAGAATCAATGGTGGCAGCGTTACATTTGTTGGCAGAGACACCAGGAAAAAGGCATATTGCTGTTTTGGGAACGATGAAGGAATTGGGAGAGCGATCGGCACAATTACATTTTCAAATTGGCGAGAAAGTCAAGCAATTAAAGTTAGATAATTTGTTGATTTTTCTGGATGAACCAGAAACAGCAGAAATCGCTAATGGTGCTGCGGGTATTTCTGTGGAATGTTTTACTAATCACCAAGCAATTGTGGATAGATTAAAGGAGTTGGTGCAACCGGGCGATCGGATTTTATTTAAAGCTTCTCATTCGGTAGCATTAGACAAAGTTGTAAATCAATTTCGGGAATTAGTTAAGTAGTCATTGGTCATTCGGCAGTGGATAATTTAAAAATGATGAATCACCAATTTTTATGATCTGAAAACTGGCGATTTTCCAAGGGGCAATTTTCCAAGTTTCTCCTTGAGATTTCCTTTCCGGCGAGTCATCTTGTCTTTCTAATAAATCTAGCGATCGCACAATCTCCAAACCTAAGTCACTTTCCAATTTTAGCTCTGCTGTTTCGCCGTGGCATTCATAACAACGCATCACCCATTGCTTCGAGTTTCCTTCCGCCTGTTTCACCGCCATTAAAATTAGGTTTTCCCCTGTTAAATCTAACAATCGACCAACCGCAGGTAAAGTTGAATTTGGGTTTTCTTTTGGAGAGTTTAGCACCAATACTTGTAATGGTACATTTAATTCGTAACCCCGGCGAACTGTTTGGGCAGTTTTCCAATTTCCCCGGTGCGGAAACAGCCCATAAGTAAATTCATGTTCCCCTTTGTCTGCTTCCGGGTCGGGCCAATTTGGACTCCTTAAAAGTGTTAATCGCAGTTGATTTGGTTGACTATCATAGCCGTATTTACAATCATTCAATAGACTCACACCATAATCATCTTCGGTTAAATCTGCCCAGCGTAAAGCGGGAACTTCCCATTTCGCTGTTTCTCTTGGTTCTTGAGGTTTGGTTGTTCTTTGAATTGCGCCGCAAGCTATCTCGTAAGTCGCCATTTCTGAAGTTACATTCAGCGGAAATGCTGCTTTGACTAACACTTGTCTTTCTTGCCAATCTACTTGGGTGCTGATTTTTAACATTGCCGATCGCACTGACAACAAATAATCCTGAACAAACTCCGATTTCCCGATTTTTCTAATTACCCGCAACCTTTGTCTAATCTCTCCCTTTTCTACCCATTCAATCGATTGCAATTCTGCTGGCGGTAAGGGATTTTTTTCATAATTATAATCGATGTTCCAAGCATCCCAATATTGTCCACTGTCTTGGAAAGCTTGCAGTTGATTTCCCTCTGCTTCTCCCAATACTTCCCGCTGATTAACTTTGTCCAAAACTCTCCCTAAATTTCCCGTTTCCCCACTCACTTCTACCCGGAGAAATTCGTTCTCTAAAACCCAATCTTTTACTCCTAAATTGTCATTTGAACTAATCAGTTCATTTTTTGCTACTATATATATAGTATGATTGCTCTTTTTATGGCCTTCTGCCGCATTTTCTCCCTCAACCAACGGTAAATCAAGCCTTTCACCTTGCTGAGGACATAACCAAAAGCCTCGATAACCCACTGACGGCAGATCATGTGCGACAAAAATCAGCCTTTTTTGGTTATTTTCGGCGGCGATATCCTGGCTAGGAAGGGGTGTTCCCTCTAAGTCACAAACTTGCCACAGCGTTTCTGAGGCGGGTAAAGTGACGGTGACGACTTCGGAACGATGCCAATTGAGAGAGTTAAATACCAGAATGGGCAAAGCCCCTGGTTTTGGGGGTGGGGGGAAGGCGATTCGAGATGCGATCGCTCCCCAAGCATTCTCTAAAACTTCCCGCGCCACTCCTTCAACTTCCTGCCAAGACTGATTCGCCTCTAAAAACACTTGGTTGATCGAAGTTCCCGGCAAAATATCGTGAAATTGATTAAACAAAACCTGCTTCCAAGCATCTTCTAATTCTACTTTCGGATAAACCGCGCCAGTAGTTAAAGTTGACAAACTTGCCCATAACTCAGCTTCATACAACAACCCCTCACACCGACGATTCCACCGCTTTTGATCCGCGTGAGTCGTGTAGCAACCGCGGTGAAATTCCAAATACAACTCATCTTGCCAAACTGGAATTGACGAGAAAGGAATTAGCTGCGGTTCTTGTTGCAGTTGTTCGCGCAAATTCTCTAAATAACTCTCAGATTTCGTGAACTCTAACTGCGGGAAAAACGGCGACTTTTGCCACCGCTGAACTGTTTCCAACATATCACGAGTCGGCCCTCCCCCATGATCGCCTACGCCCGGTAGCCAAAGGGCATTTTTTACCCCAGTTTTAATCTCCCAATCAACCGCGTAACTCGCCATTTTAATTGGTTCAATTCCCTCGCCAATTAAAGCAGACATGAAACTAAAAACTCGCGTCCCATCAGGAGATTGCCACCAAAAAGCACCGTAAGGAAACTTAGTAGTATCATTCCAAGTCAACTTTTGCGTCACAAAATATTCAATTCCCCCCTGTTTGAAAAATTGGGGTAAAGTCGCACAGAAACCAAAAGTATCTGGCACCCAAGCTACCTTGCTCAATTGTTGAAACTTCTCTTGGAAATAAAGCTGACCGTAAAGGATTTGTCGGACAATTGATTCCCCAGAAATGAGATTTAAATCCGGTTCAATCCACATCCCACCAATTACTTCCCAAACTCCCGCTTCCACCTGTTTTCTAATATCTGCAAATAAGTCAGGACGATGGGTTTCTATCCAAGCATACAAAGCTGGCGAAGTGTGGCAGAAAATTAAATCGGTAAAATCCTTTTGTAAATTCAGAACTGAGGTAAAAGTTCGTTGTGCCGCTAACCAAGTTTCACTTACTGCCCATAACCACGCCATATCTAAATGAGCATGACCTAACAGGGAAATTTTAGTTTGGCGAGTCGGGATTTGTGACTTTAAACTTTCCCGTAATAACGCCAGAGAAGCATCAAACTTTTCTTTGTTTGGTAGGACTGACCAATCAATCTGCGAAATAGCAGTTGCTAAAATAGTTAACTTATCTCTGGCAAAAGTCTCGCAATGTTTTAGGATCACCGCTAACTCATCGGCAATAAAACCTGGTTCTAAACTTTCAGTTTCCCCAGATTCATAAACGCAGCAAGCACGCATCAATGCCCCGCGGTCATGTCCCGGACTAACTAACCGCAAAGCTACCATAATTTCTTCGCCCGGATTTACTGAATTACTCAACAAAACTCTGGTAAAGTAATCCAATAAATCCCCTGATTGCACCAATTGATTATTGATGAAAATCTGGGCATCTTCCGCCCACCAAGTTAAGGCTAAACGTAACGATAAACCTTTTAAAGGATAGCCATTTAAAGTTTTGGGAATTACCAATTTTTGTGCCAGCCACAACACCTTTTTCCCCGCCGCCCAAGTCACATAATTTTTAGTATTTAATTGGACGGTGGGCGAATTTTCCCAAAAGCTAGAATCTTCCAGATCAGATAAATTGATATCTGTAGGCGAATAGCGCCAATGGGATATAATATCTACCTGCGAGAGTAGGCGTAACTTCTCTATTACTGCTAAGATTTGTTCACTTTGAGATTGAGAATCAGAAATCTTGGCAAAATTAGTTTGCTGATTACCCATGTTATCTTGTGTCTTGCCAGCGTTATCTTCCATCCCAATCACCTTTGCCTAAGAAATTAACTTAAAATTTTAGGTAAAATCAAAAAGTTAGCGATATCAATCCCCAAAACCTGTATACTTTAGTTAAAAAGGGGATAGTAAAATATTAAACCTCTGCTTTAGAGTTTTCCATCCTGCAATTCCTGTGATCATACTATGCCATCTTCCGCTGGTCGCTATCGTAGTAGATTATTCAATTTTGTATCACGGCAAACCCGCCGTTGGATAGATCGCGGAGAACGTGGTACTAGACAGGTGACGGTCGCTACTGTCTGGGGAGTGCAGATTCTGGTTTATCCAATTTATCTTTTATTTCAATCTGCTAGATTAGCTGGCAAGCAATTACAACATTTTTGGCAAGGCTTAATTCACCCTCAGCCAGATTTACAACCCCTCCCCGCGGATACACCAATTCAAAAAGTATTAGAGGCGGTTGAATCTTTGCTTTTACCTACGAATCTTTCTCATGTCAGTTTACCAGAAAGTTTGTCAGTGGGTTTTGTTAATCCTGAGTTGGTGGTAATTAGTGAAAAAGGCGCTGTTTTAACAGTTGAGAATCCCAGCCTTACTCATCAGGAAATTCAAGGAATAGCTACTTTACCGGAAAGTCGTCATTTAGTATTGATAAATAGGGAAAATCAAATTTTAGATATTCTCAATCAACAACAGCGACAACAGCTGGAAAAACAAATTAGTTTAGAATTAGCTGAATATTGGCATCATCAACGTTTAGTTCAAGATGCTTTGCTTCCAGCAAGGTATTTACCTCCGCCAGCCAGCAGCGAAAATGCTTTACCGCCAATTCGCCTCTGGCAAAAATTCATGGCTTGGATGCAAAGGGGAAAAGTTGCTGGCGCAATTAATCTGTTTCAAGAAGAAACTTGGCAATTGCATCAGGAGGTAAAAAATCGGGAGTTACAATACAGAACGCAGCAGTTAAAACAGAAAACTCAAGAGTTAAAAGAACGTCAGCAAGAGTTAAATTTAAGAACTCAAAATCAACTCGGTCTGGAATTAGGAAATACCCCTGAAGTTAATGATACATCTTTGTGGGGAAAAGTCGATCGAGCGATCGCTACAATCGAAACAGGTAGTTTGGCTGTAGCCACTAATGTCCCCAGCTATTTAGCACATCATTCTCAAGAGTTTCGCCAATTAGTGAAAGCTCGAATGCAAGAGTTAACTGCCGAGTCAAATGAATCTCCTGCTGATGGTAAATTAAAAATGCAGGTTTTAATTAAAGCCGCCGTTGAATACTTTTTCGGTGCGAGAACAACAGTCACATTAACTCCTGAAGAAACTTCGGACGATCGCGCTAATAATGATAATTTAGAACTTATCGATCCTGATTTTTGGTTAACGGAACAAGATTTATTTCCCAACCCTTTCCCCCTGTAAATAAAAGCGCCACCATTTGAAGCTAAATCTCCCACTTCAGGAGTAATTACTCATAAAAATTCAGCCGCTACTACCTTAATTGAAAGAAAAGTGTTTCGACCCGCTTCTCCGGGTGAATC
>JBAVZX010001061.1:0-3564 GCA_049589015.1 Phormidium sp.
TAACAGTTTATAGCCGCGCCGAGTATAATGTAAAGTTTTGAGTTGTAGGGGTGGGTTTAATACTGCTCGGTTAAGTATTTTTTGCCTTTGTAGGGGCGAAGCATTCGGGCAACAATTTAGTACTCAAACCCAAGATTTTCTATCCTAATCCTTCGCCCCTACCCAAAACCTGGGCAGTATTGGGGGTGGGTTTTTCGATCGATCTAACAACACCAATAAAATATCTAGACAAACTCGCCCTTACTCAGATCTTGCACCAAGGCTAAAAACCGGGTTTCTTGCCAATAACTAAACCTGAAACCCTAGATTTTCCGTAAAGAAACCCGGTTTTTCAAGTCTTGTTGAGAGTGGTGCAAGATCTCAGCTTACAGAGTTTTCCTGCCCCCTGCTTTCCTACCCCCTGCGCCTCCGCCCTCATTTTTCGCACAAGGGTGATCGGTTTCCTGTGGTTCTTGGGTAATATAAGTCTAGTCCCTAATGAGAAACTTTTTTAAAGTTTTAATAAAGATGGAAGAAAAATCTTCCCCAGGATTGTAGTTCTCTAAGGGAAAACCCTGACATTATTCTTGGTTGATTGGTCATCAGATGAGATGTAGGCGCAAATGGAAAAACTCCTGTCTCTGCACCCACTATTTTACGATCGCGATCGCATACCCTCCCGGAGCCATATCACAACCATGATTACTCAAACTAAGATAAACTTTAATTTTTCCCCAGGTAAGTTTTCTCTCCCACCTACTATTATTTTCCAGCAACTCCCTCTCACTCCGTTAAAATACATACAACTTTTAACACAAGTCGATTTGGAATTAAAGCGTATTTTCTCGGTGGCACTAGAGGTTTTCAGTTGTTATTACAGAGTAAAGCGTGAAACTTTATAAAAGTTTTATGAAATCTAAAAAATCTCTCTTAAATATTAATTTCCATCAGGGAAGACAATAATTTCTTTTCCCGCCTGTTAGAAACCAGATTCTCTATGAGCCAGGAAAGCAGCCATGTTAAGACGCAGACAAATTAGAGCTATTAAAAGGGCACTTCGCAAGTTATTTAAACAAACTTGGAATTGGGCAACTACTCTTAGTAAAAGTGTATTTGATTGGTTTTTACGCACTGTCTTGATGATGGGTGTTGGCAAGCAGCGACAAGCGCATGGTAAAGCAGGGTTTGTGTTGCCAACGGTTGCTTTACTGCTGGTAGTTGTGGCTTTGGTAATTGGCGCAATTCTTATGCGTACTGGCAGTCGGACAAATCAGGTAATTGCCGAACGTAACCAACAGGTAATTTATAATGCTGCTACTCCGGCAATCGATCGGGCAAAAGCAAAACTGGAATACTTATTTAAAAAAGACGATCGCTTACCCAACACCACCCCTTCAGAAGCTCAATTACTCAGCGCAATCCTCAATGACGGACAAAACGGGATTTCAAAACTGGATGATGACAAAAACCCTTACAAATTTCCTGATGAAACACTATTGCCTAATATTGCAGGTCAAAACGCTCCAGCTTGGCAATACCAAACTGATATTGATGGAAATGGAATAAAAGAGACAGTTGCTTATAGCATTCTCCTGAAAACAAAAGACCCGATAGATAGTAATAACCCAAGCGTGAAACGGGAAGATAGTGGTGAGAATGCTACAAAAAACAAAGCTAATAAATTAGTTGTTCGCAACGGCCCAATTACTGTTAAAAAAGCAGCCGATCCAGCTTGCGACAGACTTAACTTAGCACCAGAATCAGGTTGGGATTTGGTCGGTACTGGCTCATTGCGGAAAACTTTTCAGGTCGATGCAGTAGTTGTTTCTAATAATAATGGCAACCGCACAATTAGCACTTTAGAATTTCAACAAGATAGAGAATTAGCTAGAGCCAACAAATGGGGAGCTTGGTTCCGCTACGATTTGCACCTTTATCCGACTCCTCCATTTAGATGGAATGGAGCTATGCACACTGAAGGAAGTTTATATTTAGGCCCGACAAATGCTGATAGTATTCAAAACTTCTTGATCAGTGCACGTAAATCTTGTTTGTATAACCCTGCAAGTAACTCGGAAATCACCATTGGCAGAATAGAAAACGACAAAAGCGAAATTTTATTTGCAGGGCAAGTTGCTAATGGTGCGCTAGGTATAAGTGGTAGAACTCAAGATGCCACAGTTCATATTTATGGCGACCCACAAGACGATAAAAGCAGTACCACCAAGATAAATGGAGGCAGCGATTCAGTAAAAAACGGTTCACTAAAAGATTATGCTCTCAATCCAGTGATTCTGTTCACACAAGACGAGTCTAAAAATGTAGCTGGCAATAGTAATGACCAGTACAGCACGACCAAATGGAAGACTGATGAGACACTCGCAAATACAAGGTTCAGGGCAAATAGTGAAGATCCGCCCTACGTTGACGATACTTATCGAGCAGATGACCGTTTAGGCCCAAAACCAAAATTTAACCTAGAAGGAAAAGATAACGACTTTACCCTCAACGATAGTAATCGCAAAAATGGCACTCCGACTTCCAGTGCAGGTCTTAACAGTTACCAAATCGACCAGATGGCAAGAAATGACCCTAAACCCAATGATGAAGAACGGAAAACATTAGGTTTAGATGGATACTGGGAACGTCGAGCCAGAGTAGAAGGTTTGCGAATCCTTGTTGGGCAAAGGTTAGAATTAGGTAATCCCAATGGCTGGGGAGTTGTAGACCTGAATAACAATGGAACTACAGCTGCGAACGAGCCTAACGAATTTGACCCACTTTACCCTGTTTACAAATCACAGCTGCCAAATCCAACTTCTCACTTACAACAACAGCGCCGCAGTTTAAGAGACAACTTAGCAGCAGTACAAGCAACGGCAGTTTATCACTACACTCAAGGCGATAGCGGTTACTTCCCTGTGTCTTGTCTGGCAACTACCGCTCATCCAGGAACTGGAGCCACCATCATCAATAGTACAAACTTTAATTTGGCTCGTAATTACTACCCCGAATACAGCGGACGACCATACGATTTGATCAGTGACTTCTTCACAGGTAGAGGAACCAACGGTTGGGAGTTTAATATTGCCCCAAGAAGCGATTTTCAGAACGGTGGTAGTGAGATCCGAAAAGCTCTAAAAAATCTCGGTAATTTTGCTGGAGACTACGAAAACAACACCAAGTCTGGTGCATTTCCTCCCACACAAGAATCAGGGCGTGTTCACCCTGACCCATATTTGGCTATGTGGGGGAATTTCTCCAACTTACGCCGCGCCATTCAAGACCCTGCAACAAATCCACTTGATGGGCAAATGAGTCTTGCAGACCAATCATATATGCACACGGCTGGTTGTGCGTTGGGTATGTTGGCGTACAACGTTAATTATTTCCAAAAGTACGATAAGGATAAGTACGCTGCTAATAAAACAGAGTTAGAGACTTTAAATACAGCATTGCAAGCAAATTTGGGAAGTGGTTTAGATAAGGGTTTGGTTGATGGTACAACACCTGATATGTACATTAGCAAACTCACACTCACACCGGATAACCAAAAATTAGTCAGGCTAATTAATCAAAGAGAAC
>JBAVZX010001062.1:0-2711 GCA_049589015.1 Phormidium sp.
CCTAATTTGCCGATTAATGAGGCGATTCCTGAATATCTGGAACGCAGCAAAGTTATTGGCAGGAATGCCACAATGAAGTTATTTAGAACTTGGTTGAAAACACAGTTGAACAGGATTGATTAAGGAGCAATATTATGGTTCAAGAACTAATAGATCTAAGAGCCAGTATTTTAGCGGGGAGGTATGAAGAGGCTTTAACGCTCATAGATGAATTAGAAGCAATGGGGAAACAAGCCATTATTCGGAATATTGAAACTTTTTTAATTAGGCTGATGATTCATTTGATAAAAAATCAAATTGAACAACGTTTAACTAATTCTTGGGCTAATTCCATATCTGATTCGATCGTGCAAATTAAAAAACTAAACATTAAAGACAATAAAACTTCTTATTACATTAATTCAGATGAATGGCAATCTTATTTAGAAGCAGCAATTAAATTAGCGATTCGTCCCGCAAGTTTAGAAATTTTCAATGGACAGCTAAAAGCCAAACAAATTTCCGATCGATTAGATTTATCACAACTTATTACAACAGCAAAAACTATGTTGGATTTGACTTATAAGTATGCAGCTGAAGATTTACCAGATCAAATTGATGTAATTTTAGCTGAGTTACCAGGCGGTGAAGATTGGCTAACATAGAAATCTGAATCGAGGTTTGTTGTAAGCTTCAGTCATTTTAGCGAGGCAAAAAAATGAGCGTAACTGTTCCCATTAAAACGATCGCACTCACCCCAGGTAGTCACATAACTATCCCTAACCTTTCCTGGGAAGATTTCGAGCAAATTCTGATCGAATTAGGAGAAAAACGCAGCAGTCGCGTTACTTACTTTCAAGGAACTCTAGAAATCATGTCCCCATTAGCCTTACATGAACGTCCTCACCGCATTATTGCTGACATTTTGAAAACGATTCTGGATATACAAGGACGAGATTGGGAAGATTTTGGTTCAACTACTCTCAAACGTCCGCAAATTGCTGGAATTGAACCTGATACTTGCTTCTACATCCAAAATGCTGACAGAATGAAAGGCTGTACTAATTTGGATTTAAAACAGTATCCACCTCCAGACTTAGCAATAGAGGCAGATGTTACTTCTAAAACTACTTTAAATGCTTATGAAGCGATGGGTGTTCCTGAAGTTTGGATTTACCGAAATCAGCAACTAAAAATTTACTTGCTTTCCGATAAAGGCTACACAGAAACATCGATTAGTCCGACTTTTCCCAACTTAGCAATAATCGAACTAATTCCCCAACTGGTGCAAAAAGCGATCGATCAAGGAACTAGCAAAATGTTACGCGAACTCAGAACGGACACTCGGATAGTTTGAAGCCTTTTTAACGAACACCTAAGAAGGACTGAAGTCCTTACAACGGACACCTAAGAAGGACTGAAGTCCTTACAACGGACAAATTAATTTAGATATGTGACATTTATGATTCAAGTTTCTCAAAAACCTCTAAATTTTGAAGACTTTATCAGCGAATATGGAGATAATGAGCAATACGAATTGCTTGAGGGAGAACTAATTGAAATGGAACCAACAGGCCCTCATGAACAAGTTGCTGGATTAATTAATTGCGAATTCAACTTTGAAATTCGTCGGCTCAAATTACCTTATTTAATTCCGCTTCGTTGTTTAATTAAACCTTTGGGAATTGCTTCGGCTTTTCGACCGGATGTGATAGTTTTAGACAGATTAGCTTTAGAAAATGAACCTTTGTGGCAACGGGAACCGATCGTTACTTTAGGAACAACTATCAAACTTGTAGTTGAAGTTGTCAGCACAAATTGGCAGAATGACTATGCTCGGAAAATGGACGATTATCAAGTTTTGGGAATACCTGAATATTGGATTGTAGATTATTTGGGACTCGGCGGAACTTTCTTTATCGGTTCACCTAAACAGCCTACTATTACTATTTGTAAACTAGAGAATGGAAGTTATAAAATGTCTCAGTTTCGGAATAGTCAAAGCTTAGTATCTTCTACTTTTTCAGAATTAGAATTGACAGCAGAACAAGTTTTCAATGCAGGTAAAATTCAGTTACAATAATTAAAGAGCAAAAAGCAGGTGTAATTATCATGCAGGCTATTTTTTGGAGTGTAGAAGAAGTCGCCCATAGAGCCAAACAATTTTACGAAAATGGTATTCGCCAACAGGTTGAGTATGGTGATAATATTGGCAAGATGATTGTGATTGATTCTGAAACTGGCGAATACGGAATTGATAAAACTGGCGTAGAAACAGCATTAAAGTTAAAGCAGAAAAAACCAAATGCGAGATTGTTTACTATGCGAATTGGTTATGATGTTGCTGTTAGCTTTGGTGGTGCAATTGAGCGTACTGTAAAATGATTTACGGGAAATTGATTGACGGTAAAGCAATAGTACCAGTAATTTTTCGTTTACCTACACAACCAGACTTTTCTATTGATTTTGTTATCGATACTGGATTCAACGACCATCTTACTCTACCACCACAAGCAGTTAGTGCGATGAATCTGCCGTTATATTCGATCGCACCTGCAAGATTAGCCGATGGTAGCGAAGCCTTATTACCCATACATTTAGCAACAATTGTTTGGGACAATATAGAAAAAGTAGTCCCTATTTTAGCTTCGGGTTATAAACCTATACTGGGAACTGCTTTGATGGAAGGATATCATCTAGAAATAGATTTACAAGACAATGGTTTAGTTTCG
>JBAVZX010001063.1:0-1768 GCA_049589015.1 Phormidium sp.
TCAGATCCCCCCTAACCCCCCATAACAAGGGGGGAACCGGATTCAAGATTCAAAGTCACCCGTTTTAATTTAATTCAAAGTCCCCCTTAATAAGGGGGATTTAGGGGGATCGTCAACTTGTGCCTAAAAGGTTTTATATTCAGAAAAAACGAAAAAATTTTTTAAGTGCTTCGCGCAGGGAAAAGAAAAGAGGGAAAAGGGCAAAAGGGTAAAAGTATAAAGGGCTACTAAGTCCACTCCGCACTACACACAAATTGGCTAAATCAGTCGTAATAGTTTCGCCAAAATGAAAAGGCGTTGTAGTTCCCGCACGACAGGCATATTCCCACTCCGCCTCACTAGGCAACCGATAATTTCGCCCCGTTTTCTGGGACAGTCGATCGCAAAACTCCACCGCCTCATACCAGGAAACTCTCTCTACCGGACGATTTGCACCTTTGAAATAAGATGGTTCAGGATTGAGATCAATTTTGACTTTGGGAAAACCTGCGACTGTTTGCCATTGAGCTTGCGTAACCTGAAACTTACCTATAAAAAAGGGTTTTATACTAACTGAATGCTGTGGCTTTTCATCATCTGATGATTCTGGTTCATCAGTTGGCGAACCCATCAGGAATGTGCCACCGGGAATGGCAACCATTTCCAGAATTACCCCATTCCCCAAGTCTTCAGCAAAAAATTCTGCTTGTTTACGACTACGTTTGATTTCGTAAGTAATTTCTTCACCTTTTTTGACAACAGAAATAGTTGCCGTCTCAAAATCAAAGGTCTGTTTTTGCATATTAAATGTGTTTGGCATTTCACTTTATCAAAGTAGCTATGCTTAATAATATCAAACTTACCGATTAACAACCTACCCATAATAATTTTAAAGAAATCTTTGCAACACCGCCGCCGTAGCTTCTCCCGTTTTCTCCCATTCCGTTCAGGAATTTGGAAAAATTTCATTACATCGTTAGCAGTTGAAACGGAATCACAAATAATATGTTCTGCTTGTTGTGGAATTAATAGTGGATATTAACGAGCAATGTATTGAAGTTTATCGCGAAGCTTCGCCCAATGGATATCAAATTATACAGAGGTTTGTGCGGGGACAAAATTTACCGATATTAGCTTTTACTGAGATTATTATTAGTGTAGATGAAGTGTTGGGATAAAGCTGGGTAAATTGACTTTAATCTATGAGTCCTAATGAGTAGTATATTTACTTAATGGTAAATATACTCAGTGATTGATGCACAAAAATAACTACATATTATAACAGAAAGAAGTCTAGAAATGCTGAATTACACAAATGAATTCATCAAAAATTCATATAAAGTGCAGTGCTTGCCAATCAGCTAGAAACTGGACATTACAAAACTTTTATCAAAAATAACGTTTTAGCCCGTCATGTAAAATTTTGATGAACTTAGAAGCAAGCAATTGACTATCTTGCTCAAAGCTCAGTATATTTTGTGATATCAGGTTGAAATCTAGTTTATTTTTTCTCATGAGCGCATCAAATTACCAAAATTTTGTTTATCGGAACGCTATTGAACCATTAGTAATTGCAGAAGTAGAACAGCAACTGCAATTACTATCACCCCATATCCTTCAATATATTAATTCTGCACAAATTGTAGCCTACGCTCTGAATCGATTACCCGCCTTGTATGCTACCAGTAAAGAAGGATGGAATCGCCAACAATTACGGGCAAAAAAGCAAATGAGAGAACAAATTATTACTGCTGTGCGTCAAGGTTTGGTAGCTGTGCAAAGAGATCCT
>JBAVZX010001064.1:0-4951 GCA_049589015.1 Phormidium sp.
CCCGGAGGTAAAGGCGGTAAAGCAGCAGCTTTAGAACTAGTTGCTGACTTTTCAAAAAGATAAACTACCGGACGAATTAATAAAGGCCAACTATACCAACTAGAACAATAAGGATGCACCTTTGGCCCACTTTTCATATTTTGGTGAAACCCCAACATTTGTTGATGAACTTTCACAAAACTAGTATCTTTATTAATCTCTAAATGAGGAATCCATAGCAAAGCGTAAACTATAGCTGGAATCACAGCCAAAAAAATCGTAAGTTGTAAAAAATTAATCTCAGTAAGATTTTGTAAAATACTTTCTTTAACTGGCTTTACTTTGAATTGGTGACTGGGAATTTGCGGCGGATTTTCTGGGTGATTTTTCCGAAAAAGTTGTAAAAACCAAGCCAAAACCCATAAAATATAAATTCCTAAGAAAAACGCCAATCCATTCCACTTAACCGCCACCGATGCACCTAAAGAAATGCCACTAAAAAATAACCAAAGTTGCCGATTTTTACCTCGATTCGCTAAAGCTATCAACAAAAATAACTGCCCTAAAAGGCCAAACATTACCAAATAAATATTAATCAGTGCATAGCGAGATTCCACTAAAAATAAACCATCCACAGCCATGAACAAACTAGCAATTAAAGTATAGCTGTGTCGTTTACTTAATAAATAAGCGATTCCCCCCACCACTAAAGGAAACAAAGACCCAATAAAAGCATTCATCCAACGATAAACCAAAGGATAAATTGCTGTGGCTGACAAACTATTTAAATCTTTGCCTAAAATGTGACTACCTAGCCACATTCCCACAGCAATCATATATTTCCCTAAAGGAGGGTGAGCATCAAAATGTGGCTGATTAGTTAAATAATTTTTACCATATTTAACATAATAAATTTCATCAAATACTAGCATATTGAATCGGCCTAGTCCCCAAAAATGTAGAGCAAATGACAAAGCCATGATTGCTAACATTCCGAAAATAAACCAATTCCAAGACAACTGAGAATTTTGTTTAGCCACTTTCATAATATGTCAATAACTTTTCCGGTTTCTGCGGCTCGACGCACCCCATCAGCTACTTTTAAAGTGTACAAACTAAGATCGGGAGTCACATATAAAGCTGTACCTTCAGTTAAGTGATCTAAAACCATTTTGGTTTCTTTGGCAAATAAGCCACGACGACTACCTACATCAATAGAAATTTTTTCTTCTCCTTGAATGAGATAACCTTCGTCGCCATTAAACATTAAACAACCCTGTTCGCCGTAAACTTCAAAAGGTCGAGCAGCTTGCCAAAAAACTTCGCCTTTCCCATAAGTTACTTCCGCAATTAACCCACTAGTAAAGCGTAATTTAGCTGTGCAAAGACAAGCGATATAATATTCTGATTCACTTTCCCAAAAGCGACTTTCACAACTTACAGTTGCTACTTTACCGAATAAATCAATTAATCTGTGGAGTCGTGACAATGCGCCAACGAAAGGAAAACCAAATTGAGTGGGATGGTAAGTCCACTTACGTGGGGCAGGTTTTTGCGGATTAATGGTACTATAACGGGCGTAGAATGGCGTACCAATTGCGGCTAAATTTTGCCTTAATGCTTGGTGCAATCCTCCGAGTAGTTCAATATGTTCAACGTGCAAAAGTTTGTTGACATTGGCGGCTAAAGAAATTAGTTCTTCTGCTTGCCAAGGATGAAGCGAGAGGGGGTATTCTACAACTACGTGCTTACCAGCGCAAAGGGCGGCATGAGCGATCGCACCATGCTCACTATTAATAGTACAGATAATCACCAAATCCAAATCAGGACGCTGCACCAGCTGTTGCCAGCCTAACACCGCCGCCGCTTGGTAAGTTTGAGCAAACAACTCAGTTCTTTCAGGTGTATTACCAGCCACCGCCACCAACTCAGCACGAGGATCAGATTGCAGAGTTTCGGCTCTCAGTTTAGCAGCATAACCCGTACCAACTAAGCCGACCTTCAGAGGCACTGTAACAGAAAAACGGGCAAAAGCACTCATCTTTAAAGACTTAGGATTTAAGAAAGGAAAGTTAAGTATTTCACAATTTCCGGTCTAGCATACAGGAAAATTCCGCTGACAACCATTCGTAACCTGTGAAAATTTGGGAATTTTCACGTAGTATCAAGAAGGTGAAAAACATCCGATCGCAGAAACTAGCAGATTCCCATAGCTAGGACTGCTGGTGGGAAAACTTAGACTGCCGATTACAATACTTCAGAGGATTGAGATATGGCCCAAACTTACAAGGTTAGGTTAATCAACAAAGACGAAGATATTGACACAGAAATTGAGTGTGACAAAGATACTTATATCCTGGACGCGGCAGAAGAAGAAGGACTTGATCTACCTTACTCTTGTCGCGCAGGTGCTTGCTCAACTTGTGCTGGCAAAATCGTCGAAGGCAAAGTTGACCAATCCGACCAATCTTTCTTAGATGACGATCAGATTGAAGCAGGCTATGTCCTCACCTGTGTAGCCTATCCTACATCTGATTGCACTATCATCACCCACCAAGAAGAAGAACTGTACTAAATTCAGCGAATTCCAGCAGTTCTATCCAAAATATCGCTTTCTTGGCTCCCACCGAGCCCAACAGCTTGGTGGTGAGATAAAAAAACAACCGATATAACACCGAAGTTGTCACTTTCCGCAATAAGTATAAGTAATCAGGATAAGATTAGCAGATTTAATTACGAATCCCATTCACTCAAAGTGCTAATTCGCTATCAAAATTCTTGAATTTTCACGTAGTATCAAGAAGGTGAAAGAAATCCGATCGCAGAACCTGGCAGATTCACCTAGCTAGGACTGCAATCAGGAAAACTTATACAGCCGTTGAGAATACTTGAGAGGATTGAGACATGGCTAAGACTTACAAAGTTAGGTTAATTAACGAAGCCGAAGGTATAGATAAAACCATCCAATGTAAAGAGGATGAATATATCCTTGACGCAGCGGAAGAAAAAGGACTTGAACTACCCTACTCTTGTCGCGCAGGTGCTTGCTCAACTTGCGCTGGCAAAATGGTCGATGGCACAGTTGACCAATCCGACCAGTCTTTCTTAGATGACGATCAGATTGAAGCAGGCTATGTTCTCACTTGTGTAGCCTATCCTACATCTGACTGCACTATCACGACCCACCAAGAAGAAGGTCTGTACTAAATTCGACCAATTTCAGTAGTTAGCTATCAACTTTTTGATGGCTAACTACTACTAGATTTATATTTCCAAAATAGTGGGTAATTGGTAAATATCACCAATCACCCCATTATCTCTATTTAAATTCCGCACGATTGTGTGAATTTGACCTCAAATCACGGTTCCTGCCAAAAGATAATTGACTTATTGAGTTGTTCCAGTTTCGCGCCCGGATAATAAAAATTGAGAATCTGTTGACTTGACCAACCCAGTCTAGCTAATTGGGAAGCACCAGTTTGACTTAAGCCAACTCCGTGACCAAAACCAGCACCGACAAAAGCATAGCCAATCAATGCTTGGTTTTGATTTTTGAGTGGTTCTAAGTAGAAAAAGCTGCTGCGAGGAGGTTTAAAGGCACTCCGTACTTCTTCTTTATGGAGTTCGACAATACCTCGATCGGTGTGGACATTCATTTTCAAAATTCGCCCACTTTCAGCCCGCTCTGTTACTTCCATTTTTTGAATGCTTTGCAAGTTGGCAAGGGGATGTTTTTTCGATTCCAAATATTTTTGTAATTGCTTGGTAATATCGAGTAGTTTACTTTCGTAGCGCCAGCGAAATAGCTGTTCTTGTTCTTCGTTGAAACCTTGTTTCAAACTCAAAAATCGGCGCACGTTTTGTTCGTTGGCTAAACTGTATCGCGATAAATCCCAAACATTTTTTGTGCTATCGAGCACTGTTTTTAAATAAGGTCGATCGGCCCCATTCCACACATCATTAAAGCCAGCGGTGATTCCCCCAGTAGTAGAAGAATAAAGTGCATCAACTAATTCATTATTGTAGGTGAGGACTAAACCTCTGGTGGCAGCGATCGCGCGATCGGTATTCGCAGTCGCCCCCTGCAAACCAAAATAAACTTGGCAATGAACATCAGCACAAAGTTCATAACCATCAACCGCAAACCGTCGCAAATTCCGCAACGCATAAGTTCTGGCAATAATCGCTTGCGCTTCTACTGCGGCTTTCGGCGCACCCCCGCCAATTTCATAAGGCACCACACCCCGCAAATAGATTTCTAAAGGCACCTGATTGATTAAAGTATAATTACCGTAGGAATTAGGCTGAACTTTTAGCGAACCATAGTATAACCGGGCAGAACGCTCAGTTTTACCGGAATTAACGCGCACGAGGTTTTTTCCTGCCGAAATCTCCACATTTTGGCGGTTGTAACCTAAGCCATTCACTGCCCAAAATACTTTCGGGATGCGATCGACAACTTTCGTATCTATATAAACTGTTGGCACACCTTGAGCTTGAATCGTTTGCAACAACAAACGCCGCACTAGAGGAGTACTGTAAACATCTCTTTTCGCCCAAACTTGCCAACGGTTCGTCGGCTGGGCAATTTCTACCTGAATTCCCTTACTGCGCCAATTATTAGCTGCATCTTCCGCTGTCTCAAAGTTGGGGTGATTGCTTAACACAACCCGTTCCTCCAAAATTGGCTGGGGTAAAGGCTGCATGGCAATTCCTAGTTGGATTTTGTCTACCGCTAGGGTGCTGGGTTTCATATTCCCAGCCAGGAAGCGCAGGGTTAAGCGATCGCCCTCCGTCGCCTCCAAGGTCATCAGATCTTTGGGATCTTCACCAAATCTCTGCACGATGCCCACTTGCAGTTCCACATCATCTTTGACTCCCCTTTGTTGGGTTAGTCCAGGTGTCGCCATCCCCACTACACAAGTTAAGGTAACTACGACACGGCAACTATTGATTAACCACGCCCAAGCCG
>JBAVZX010001065.1:0-13250 GCA_049589015.1 Phormidium sp.
ATCGATCTAGGAAATGTCCGTAGCTGTATGGGCAAACTGTTTGATGTTTTTGCTTTTTTAGAACGCCAAGCAAGACGAAACAATACCCGCGTTGAAGAAACTGAATTGCCTCATCTTTGGATAATTTCTCCCACTGCCTCAGAGTCCCTATTGTCAGGTTTTGGAGCTACACTTGATCTAGATAACTGGGGCAGCGGAGTTTATTTTCTTCACCCCCATTTGAAAACGGGAATTGTAGTGATTCACCAATTACCGCCAACCCCAGAAACACTTTGGTTACGAATTTTAGGTAAGGGGAGAGTCCAGCAACAAGCAATTGATGACTTAGTAAAAATTCCCGAAAATGACCCATTACGAATAGTGGTGTTGGAGTTATTAAGTAACCTCAAGACTATATTAGAAGTAAACCAAAATTTAGCACCAGAGGAGCAAGATTTAATTATGCGTTTGTCACCACTTTACGAACAACGTTTAGCTGAAGCTACTCAGCAAGGTATTGACCAAGGACAGCGAATTTTTGTGGAAAATTTGTTGAGGGCGAAATTTGGGGAATTAGATGAGGAACTAACCGCAATTATTGAACCTTTGTTGGCATTACCACCAGCAGATTCAACTGCTTTGCTGTTACAATTATCTAATTTATCTCGTGCAGAATTGTTGGCTAGGTTTAATTAGATTTTGTTGAGTGCGTCAGATGTTAAATTTATTAGTTTTTACTAATTTATTAAATCTGATGCACTCTAATTTTGCAGGCATGACCAATGAGTAACTACAAATTACCCGTTAATGATACTAAATTTCAAAATTTACACTGGCGTTTATTGCTATCATATTTAACAGTAATGGTAGCAATTCTCGGTACATCTACAGTAGCCATATATGAATTTTTTGCTCATAGTCTTTATCAGCAAACAGATCAACGCTTAATAATTTTGGCTCAAGCTGCTGCTCATAATTTCACGGAAATAAAAGAACAATATCAGCAACAAAAACAAGTTTATGAAGCTGATAAACATCCCCATCCTCAAGTTTTTCGCCGCTTGGATGAAGACGGAGATTTAGATATTCCTTGGCATAATTTGCGAGAGCCAGATCAAGGTGTAGAATGGTTTGATGCTGAGGCTAAACTATTGGGAAATGCTGGCACACTTTTGCCTAATTCTTCTCCCCATCCAGGTTTTGAAACTATCAATAATGGTCGGATTCGGGCGGTAACAATTGCGGCTTATAGTAAGGACAAAGGGAAACAAAAATTAGAAGGATATGTTCGTACTAGTGAAACTACTCAAGAAGTGGAAGTAGTACTAATTAAATTGCGTTGGGGTTTAGGTTTAGGAAGTATTTTTGCGCTTACCATGACTGGAATTGGTGGTTTATGGTTAACTAGACAATCTCTGAAACCAATTGTCCAAAGTTTTCAACAATTAAAACAGTTTACTGCGGATGCTTCTCATGAATTACGTAGTCCTTTAACAGCAATTAAAACTTCGGTGGATGTGATGCGAAATCATCCCGAAAGAATTCATCCAGCCGATGAAAAAAAAATAGCTGCGATCGCTTCTGCTACCCAACAAATGAATAGTTTAGTAGAAGATTTACTGTTGTTAGCGCGGATGGATGCACAAACAGCAACTATTAATCAGGAATTAATACCAATTCCTTTAGATGAAATTTTGGAAGATTTGGTGGATTTTTTAGAACTGCAAGCAGAAGAAAAGGAAATTACTCTCAAGTCAGATTTGCTAACAGGTATTTTTGTTAAAGGAGATGCAACTAAGTTAACTCGTTTATTTACCAATTTAATCGAAAATGCGCTGCAATATACCCCAAAAGGGGGAAGTGTTACTATTTTTATGAAGCGTTTCGATCGCTTTGTGATTGTGGGTGTAGAAGATACAGGAATGGGAATTGCAGCAGAAAATTTGCAGTTTGTATTCGATCGCTTTTGGCGTGCAGATAAAGCGAGAACTCGTCGCGAAGGAGGTTTGGGAATGGGTTTAGCGATCGCCCAAGCAATTGCTCAATATCATCATGGCGAAATTACTGTCACTAGTCAATTAGGAATTGGTAGCTGTTTTCGCTTGCGTCTTCCCGTAATTTCTGATCCCAAATCTTGAATTAAAAAATTCCCAATTTTTGGCAATTAGGAAATTTTTTCTATCTACCCTACTTCTTTACCTTTTAGGTATAACCTGTAATTGTCACGCTGGTACAGCACAGAAATCGAAACATCACTAAACAGCTTTGCTATTCATTATTGAGGTGATTTATGAATCGACTTTTTCGGAAATATCATCGGCAAATAGCGATCGCCGCTTCCTTACCTTTAATTTTAACCGTGATTACCGGAGTCGGTTACACCATTTTTGATGAATGGTTTGGACTTGATGACATAGCTCATTTTCTCATGGGAATTCACACCATGAAAATCCTCAAATTAGATAGTATTTATCCGGTTTTGAATGGTTTAGCATTAATTGGTTTGCTGGTGACAGGTTTAAGTATGACAGGCTTGTTCAATAAACGCCATACTTCGGAAAAATCAGGCGATAAATCTTGAACCTTTAGCAATTAGCTGGTTGATTTACTGATGCCAAATTGAGAGTTGAAAGAGATGAATTTTCAACTCTTGAGAGTTTCTGTGTTTTTTAACAAATTCATTCTGGTAATTTTCTGAATTACCACCCCAAAAATTCCCACATCGATTAACTTGTTAAGGAGATTGTATCATGAAACCTTCTATTAATATTCGCCAAATTGCCAAGAAAACTACCGTTTTATTTTCCGTTACTGCATTAGGAATTATTTCTCTTGCCAGTTGCACTGCTCAACAACCACCAACTGCTGTTGTTGAACCTACCAAAGAAACGACTCAACCAAAATTAGCAGAGGTTGCTAATAATACTCAAGAATCAGCAACTCTGAAAAATTTACAAGCAGCTTATAATGGGGAATCAAATGCTCATGTTCGCTATCTTGCCTTTGCTAAAAAAGCCGATGAAGAAGGCTATGGAAAAGTAGCAAGTCTGTTCCGTGCAGCGGCGCGTGCAGAAGAAATTCACAGCGATCACCATGCCAAAGTAATAAAAAAAATGGGCGCTACACCCACTAATAAGATTGAAACTCCGGTGGTAAAATCTACTAGTGAAAACCTCCAAGAAGCAATTAAAGGCGAATCTTACGAACGCGATACAATGTATCCTGAATTCATCAAACAAGCCGAGAAAGAAAATAACAAAGATGCAGTTCGGACTTTGGAATTTGCCAAAAATGCTGAAGAAGGACACGCCAAATACTATACAGAAGCTTTGAATAATTTGACAGCTTGGAAAGGTGGTACTAAGACTTTCTATGTCTGTCCCGACTGTGGGTTGACAGTAGCAGTAATTGACTTTAAAAACTGTCCTGAATGCGGAGAACCCCAGAATTTGTTCCTGAAGATAGTCTAAGTCGGAACGAAGCATTAATTGTCGAAAATATAGTATAATTTATTACATCGGCATTAATGCTTGATTTTTCCTCAGAACTTGCACCATAAAAGTTAGAACTTCCCTAGATTTATTCCGGGGCTGTTGTGCCGTAATAGGTAATGGTGCATAGATTTTACCAACATTAACTAACAATTACTTATGAATCGTCGTGAATTTTTAGGTTGGGTGAGTGTCGGTGCAGTTGCTAGTTCTTTACCAGTTGCGATCGCCACTTTCCTCCCCGACTCCAAAAACTCAGCTAACGCTGAAACTCCCGAAACAAATACATCAGTTACTATTGCCCAATCTAGCGGTTTTAAATCTGTTGGGACGGTAGCAGCACTGGATAAAGACGGGCAAATTCTGAATAAAAAATCTCCCGTTGGCTCAGTTTTAGTAATTAGGAATCCCAATGATTCTAACAGTTTAATTGCTGTTAATCCTACTTGTCCTCATGAGGGTTGTACAGTTAAGTGGAAGAAAAGCGAAAAGTATTTTGACTGCCCTTGTCATGATGCAGAATTTGCCCCTGATGGGAAAGTTTTAAAAGGCCCAGCTAAGAAACCTTTGGCAACTTACCAAGCGAAAATTGAGGGTAACTCTGTTCTAGTGAAACCGAGTTAATTCCGGGTTGGCTTACTGCATTTGTAACAACACTTGCCGCAACACATCTGGGGGAACTTGATCTGTCACTGTGGCTGCACCAATTTCCCTTGGTAAAACAAACCTAACTTTACCCGACTTCACCTTTTTATCAGTTTGCAAAGAATCAATTATTTCCCCAACATCTAAACCTACAGGCAACTTATTAGGTAAACCTGCTTTTTTTATTAACTCATTTTGTCGTTCCGTTGCTTCCTTACTCCACATCCGTAAATCCACAGCAATTTGACCTGCGGCTACCATACCAATTGCCACTGCTTCGCCGTGATTTACTACTTTATAACCAGTCAAACTTTCCACCGCATGACCAATAGTATGACCGTAATTTAATAAAGCTCTTAAACCCGATTCTTTTTCATCTTTCCCGACTACAATTGCCTTAGCTTGGCAAGAATGTTTGAGGATAGTTTGCAACATTTCCTCACTTAAATAACGCAATTGATCTAATTTTGGACATTCTTCCAATTTGGTAAACAAATCGGCATCCCAAATTACCCCATATTTAATTACTTCCGCCATTCCAGCCCGGAATTCTCTGGGCGGTAAAGTTTTCAAAACTTGCGGATCAATTAATACTAATCTGGGTTGATGAAACGCCCCAATTAAATTTTTCCCTTTGGGATGATTTACTCCGGTTTTCCCCCCAATTGCTGCATCCACCATCGCTAACAAACTGGTAGGAACTTGGACAAAGTTGATTCCCCTTAGCCAGGTAGCAGCCGCAAAACCCGCCATATCGCCAATTACGCCTCCACCCAAAGCGACTATTGTGGAAGACCTTTCTAGGCGGTTTTCTAAGGCAGCATTGTAGATTTTTTGGATGGAATTCAGGGTTTTGTATTGTTCGCCAGCCGCCAGGTTGAGGGAAACTACCTCAAAGCCACCATTGGTGAGAGATGCAACCACCCTTTCTCCATAACGCTTAAAAATTGCCGGGTTGGAAACTACTAACACTTTTTCGCCCAAATGCAGCGGTTTGCTTTCCTTCCCGTTCATCCAGTTGCCCAAATTCTCTAAACTTCCGGGGGCGATCGCTATTTCATAACGATTCTGCGGTAAATTAACATCAATAACGGATTGCATTATCTAAATCCTGACCCAAATACGAGGAACAAAAATGGCTGTAGTATCTTACGCGGTGATTTTGCTTGGCGCTTATGGAGTAGCCCTTGGCTTATTTTTTGCTCTCAGAGCCACCAAACTAATCTAAAATTGAGAAATCAGTACGTTGTTGTGCTTTAGCACTCTACCATTCTCGATCGGAGGACTAAAACCCAATAACGTACCTAATCTTAATCTCAATTAACACCATTAGCAACGTAGTTTAACTAGCTAACACCGTTTTTTTGGCAGTTGCAGATGATAATTTTTTCTCTTCTGCCAGAAACTCATTTAACTGTCTTTCGATTTCGTCACGCACAATTTGCCGATATTCTAAAAAATGCTCGTTGTGAGCACAAACAGTTAAATAATGTTCCCAAACTCCCGGATTGCGTTTGATAATACTAAACAGATGATGCCAGAACTTCCAGCGAGTTTTCCGTTTGATGCCTTGTCGCCAAACTACAATTAATAACGCCCGTAAATCTAACCAACTGGGCATTTTAAACTTAGCTTTTACTTTCGGCGCACCTAACATTAAGAAACAGCGGTAATTCCGATCTAAAAACTGTTCCACTTCGTACAAATCCCAAAAAGCTTCTACATACTCCCTAGCAATATCTTCTAAAGGACGAGTCGGAATAAAATTCATCAAAGTTGTTTGATTAATATTGCCACTTTGGTTGCGTAAACGCCCCTCTTTTTCTAAACGATGCCACAGGGCTGTATTCGGTAAAGCTTGCAGCATTGCAAATACAACAGTGGGAATTCCTGTTTCTTCCGCAAACTCGACAATTCGCTTACCTGCACCAGCTTTTTCCCCATCAAAACCAATAATAAAACCTGCCATCGGGCGCAGTCCAGCCTGGATAATTTTTTGTACCGATTCAGTTAAGGAATTGCGCGTATTTTGGAATTTTTTGGTTAAACTGAGGCTGTCTTCGTCTGGGGTTTCAATTCCCAAAAATACAGCATCAAAATAGCATTCAACCATTAATTCCATTAATTCGGCATCTTGCGCCAAATCTATGGAAGCTTCGGTATTAAATCGAAAAGGATAACCATGTTCGGCTTGCCAAACTTTCAATTCTTTAAGAAATAATTTCACATTGCGTTTATTGCCAATGAAGTTATCATCAACCATAAACACGCCTCGTCGCCAACCTAATTCGTAGAGATAATCTAATTCAGCTAACAGTTGTTCTGGTGTTTTGGTTCTGGGTTTGCGACCGTATAAAACAATTATGTCGCAAAATTCGCATTGAAAAGGACAACCCCGTGAAAATTGAACTGACATGGAATCATAAGCATCTAATTCCAGTAACTCAAAGCGAGGAATTGGTGTGGAAGTGACATCTGGTTTTTCCCCATTAGCGTGAAAAGTTCCGTTTTCTGCACCGTTTTTAATTGCTTCCACAAACATGGGTAGGGTAATTTCCCCTTCATCTAATATTAAATAATCGGCACCTGCTGCTAGTGCTTCTTCTGGTAAAGATGTGGGATAAGGGCCGCCAACTGCTACTTTTTTACCGTGTTTTTTGGCGGCTTTAATTTGGTCAATAAAGTCTTGTTTTTGGACAATCATTGCCGATATAATTACTAAATCTGCCCATTCCCATTCGGCTTCGGTTACAGACCTAATATTGCGATCGACTAATTTAAATTCCCATTCTGACGGTAAAATAGCCGCTACTGTTACTAATCCTAAAGGTGGTAATAAGACTTTGCGATCGACTAATTCTAAAATCTTCTCATAAGACCAAAATGTTTTCGGAAACAGGGGATAAACTAACAACACTTTCATGAAATATTCCTCCTCACTCCAGGTCATTCGATTTTAGATTTTAGATTTTAGATTTTGGATTGAACCCAGAGATAAATCCGGGGGCTTGTATCCATCTTTGCGTTTGTTCACATATTGGTCTAGATTTTAGCTTATTATCTGATTTTGTCCATTAGAAACGACTGTTAGCGCTAGTCGTTACTACGAACTGGCTTTATTTATCCTTTCTTGATTCTAATTCTTGGTCATCAAAAGCTTGTTTGTAATCTTTAATTGTGTTCACAACAGTTTTGGATGAGTTATAGTTCCCTTGATTAGGTACAATTTGAGGTGGTTCACTAATGCCCCTAGTTTTTAGCACATCTTTGATTGTCGAACAATAAACTGGTAAACCAAAAGTAGCTGGATTAATGGCATTTGTGTAGGTAAAATGGCGATATTCCAGACAAAATCTATCCCAAGCCGCCATTTGAATATGGAACAACCAAATCAAAATATCAGCCAACCAAGGAGATAAATTCAGCCGGAATAAAATAGGTTTTTGCAGATATTTACAAGCTTCTTCCACTGCTTGATTAACAGTTGTGGGTTGATTTCCTAACACAAACCAGTTTTTTTGTTCTCGACTTGGGGAATTTTTCAACAAGTAAAAAACTACTTGGGCAATATCTTTAGCATGGATGAAGTGAAAACTGCCGTCAGCTTTGAAAAATCTGATGTAATTAATCCATTTTTTCAACCCTGGTAAACCAGAAGAAACATGGGAATAAGGATGTTCTTCATCTCCTCCTAAAACCAGAGTAGGAAATAGGGTGGTAATGCGATCGGCAATTGGTAATTTTGATATTCTCGTTAAACCTTCGTACTTGGAACGGATATATTCAGTACCTAATTCTCTGGCTTCTTTAAGTAAATGATTGTGTTTATCTAAAATGCTAGCTGTCGAGAAATAAATTACCTGTTGACAAATGTTAGGATCGAGGTAATTCAGCAATTGTAGGGTTTTAAAAACATTAACATCTAACGCTTCTTGCTGACCACCCCAAGCTGCTGCTGTTAAAATTGCACAATCAATTGTTTTCAGCATTTTTGCCAAGCGAGAAATATATTTCATATCTCCTTGGACAATATTTATCCCCGGACGAGAATTACAATCAATTTTTAGCTTTCTGGGATCTCTAACTAATAGAAACAATTCATGTTCTGTTTCTTTAATTAGTGTTTCGGTAATATATTGACCAATGCAGCCGCTAGCACCAGTAATTAAAATTCGTAAGCAATCTTTATTTGGTGCAGTTTCAGAAGTGAGAGGCAAAGGTGATCTAACAGAAGAGTTAATCACATCAGCAACTTTAGCTGTTTGGGCAACTTTTACTTCCAGTTTTTCCTGAATTTCCCTAGTTGGGGAACTTTCAGCAGAAATTACATTTGGTGCTTCCTGAATTTCCCTTGCCTCAGACTCAGCCGGGGGAATTTCGGGAGAATTTGATTCTCCTGTTTCCTGAATTTCCCTAGTTGTGGAACTTTCAGCAGAAGTCACATCTGGTGCTTCCTGAATTTCCCTTGCCTGAAACTCAGCCGGGGGAATTTCGGGAGAATTTGATTCTCCTGTTTCCTGAATTTCCTCAATTGCTAAACTAGCTAAATTCGCCACTGAAGTGATTGCTTCAGGTGCTTTTGAGTCCTCAGATTCGGCTACAGAAATTTCTGGAGAATTCAACTCTAGACTTTCCTGTTTTTCTGGGTTGTTTGCCTCTCCTGCTAGAGAATCACCTATCACCTATCACCTCTGAGATTTTATCTTCATTGAATGCACCAATTTTAATGCAGAATTTCAGGCATGAACGGTGAGCAATTTATCAGCTTGTTTGGCGGTTTCAAAGAAGAAAGCGACATTTTCTTCTGGAGTAGTTGGTAAAACGCCGTGACCCAAGTTAAGGATATGACCTTTTTTACCAGCTTTGCGAATTGTATCTAAAACTCGCTCGCGGATAAAGTCCTGAGAACCATACAAAACGCAAGGGTCAATATTGCCCTGCACTCCCATATTTTCGCCCAATCTCTGTCTTGCCTCTGCCATATCTACCGTCCAGTCTACACTGACGATATCTACACCAGATTTGCCCATGCGATCGAGAATTCCAGCACTGCCATTAATATAAAGAATCATTGGCGTATCTGGGTGAGTAGCCTTAACTTGTTCTACCACTCGCCGTTGATAAGGCATGGCAAAAGTTTCGTAATCTTGGGGACTTAATTGCCCAGCCCAAGAATCAAACATTTGCACCACTTGGGCTCCGCTGTCAATCTGATATCTTACATAAATGGCGATCGCATCTGCCAATTTACCCAAGAACTCATGTAACCAGCTTGGTTCAGTAAAAGCCAAACTCTTAATAATCGCGTAATCCTTGGAAGACTTACCTTCAATAGCATAAGCCGCCAAAGTCCAAGGCGCACCGACAAAACCTAAAACCGTCGCTTTGTCGCCCACTTCTTTGCGTAAAATCTGGAGAATTTCCCGAATAAACGGCAAATCAACTTCTGGTTCTAAAGGTTTGAGGTTTTTCACCTGTTCTAAGCTGCGAACCGGAGGATCGATTACAGGCCCTCGGCTTTCTATGATATCGAAAGGTATGCCAATTCCGGGCAGTGGAGTTAAAATATCCGAAAATAAAATTACTCCATCGGGTTGAAAAGCCCGGAAAGGTTGCAGGGAAATTTCCACTGCTAAATCTACATTTTCTGAGCGATCGCGAAACGAGGGATACTTATCTCGTAACTGGCGATAAGCTTTCATATAGCGTCCAGCTTGTCGCATCATCCACACAGGCGGACGTTCCAAAACTTCGCCCCGCGCCGCCCGCAACAGATAAGGAACCTGGGTTGACCCAGCCATTTAAATTCGTCCTATATTAGTTTTTTAAGTGCATTTGCTAGCTTATCATTCATCAACACATTTATTCGCATTTCTTCTTGTAACTTCTAAATTTACAAAGCTCCCCGTGATACCTCATCTATTAAAATTAGACTGAAGGGCAATGACAGCCCAATCACCTGTTAGACATCTCAATTGCTTGTTCAGACAGCAGGGAAGCAGGGGAGAAACACTGCAATTTTCGATTTTCGATTTTTGATTTTCGATTCGGGAATTGATTTCATAAATTAACCAGAAATTTAAAATCTAAAATCTGAAATCTCAAATTGTTTTTTCTAAATATCCCAATTCAATGCCGATTAGCTAAAGCTTTTCTCGGTTGATCTCTCAGCCAATAAAAATCGTTAAATCTCGGAAACTCAAGGCATCAAGGATTTAAAAAAATTAACTTTCGATAACAAAAGGAGATTTGTATGTATAAGAAAATTTTGGTAGCAATGGATAATTCCGAAATTAGCCAACAAGTATTTAATTCCGCAGTCTCTCTAGGAAAACAGAATAACTCTACCTTAATGCTGCTGCACGTCCTTACCGACGAAGAAATGGGTTTAACAGAAATTGCTACACAACACATTTCTGCATTAGAATATCACGCCGCAATGGTAGAACAAGTAGAAGCTTACCTAAAAGAAAAAGACCTTTTCCGCCAAAAATACTTAAATTTATTAGCATCCTGGGCCCAAGAAGCCGCTGATGCTGGAGTTCCTGCCGAATATAGTCTTAATTATGGTGGCCCAGGTCGGACAATTTGTGACTTAGCAAAAAATTGGGATGCTGATTTAATTATGATGGGTCGTCGCGGTCTTTCCGGCTTCAGCGAATTACTAATGGGCAGCATCAGCAATTACGTAGTTCACCATTCTCCCTGTTCTGTCTTTATTGTTCAAGATAAACACCACAAAGGAAAAATGGCTGAGGTTATTAAGGCAGAAACAGAAGGGTGAGGCAGAGGGGAAAATTATTCCTTTACTCAGATCTGGCACAACTAGGAGGTGGAACCTCCCAAATCCTATCCTCGTTCCCAGGTTCAACCTGGGAACGAAAAATAGAGGCTCTGCCTCTTGGTAGAACTAGGAGGTGGAACCTCCCAGATCTTCGTTCCCAGGTTGAACCTGGGAACGAGGGAACGAGGGACGAGGAATCCCAGTTCCGTAGGACAGGCATCTTGCCTGTCATCCCTAGTCCCAAAAACTCAGAACTCCGGCATCTGCGTCTAATTCGGCTAAAATTCCTAAAGGTAAGGTAGCATTGGGGCCGTCGTGACCGAAGGGTAGTTCGGAAACAATGGGGATGTTGAGGTCCCAGAGACGATCGCGCAATACTTCTTCGATCGCTAAACTAGGAATATTCGGTGGTGCTTCACAACGGCTGAATCTGCCTAACGCGATACCTTTGACTTTGGAAAAATTTCCACTCATCCGCCATTGCGTTAACTGTCGATCGATCCGGTAGGGAAATTCGGTAACATCTTCTAAAGCTAAAATTACCCCGTCAAATTCTGGTTGCAGCGGTGTGCCTAACAAATGTGTCGCCACTGTTAAATTAGCTGGAAGTAAAACCCCGCTAACTTTCCCTCCTCCCCAACCTAAACCTTGCAAAGGTTTTAGGGAACGTCCTTCTACCCAATCAAATAACCTTTCAATTGACCATTCTGGCTCATTTGCGATCGTCGTTAACATCGGCCCATGTACGCCAGAAATTCCCTCTTTCCCCAAACTCCAAAGTAGCGCCGTTACGTCGGAAAATCCGATTAACCATTTGGGGGGGGATGACAGGCAAGATGCCTGTCCTACGGGATTGGGGTTTTTCTCTCCCCATCTCCAGTCTTCCAGCAACCTAGTGCTGCCAAAACCGCCTCTGGCGCAGAGTATCCCCTTGACATTTGGGTTAAACCATGCTTCTTTTAATTGATAGCGACGATGTTGGTCTTGACCAGCTAAGTATCCCCAGCGTTCGGTGATGCTGTCGCAGATTTGGATTTGGTAGCCGTGCTCGCGCCAAATTTCCACACCTTTTTCCAAGGCTGACATTTCGCGCAATGCACCACTGGGCGCGATGACTTGGAGTAAATCTCCGGGTTGCAAAGGTGCGGGAATTTGGCAAAATTTAAACATGGGAATAGCTAAACCTTAGTAATTTTCAGAATTAATTGTTAATTGTATTTTCTCTTAACTAGTCATGAGAATTTTGTTGATTGAAGATGATGAAGTGCTGACAAATGTGCTGGTAGATTCTCTGACTAGTCAGCATTATTTAGTAGATGCGATCGCTGATGGAGAATTAGGTTGGGAATATGCCCAAAGTACGCCATACAATTTAATTTTAATGGATGTGGGATTGCCCAACTTAGACGGAATTAGTTTGTGTAGTAAATTGCGGGTTTCTGGTTGCAGCACTCCGATTTTATTGATGACTGCTAAGGATGCTAATAGCGATCGAATTCGCGGTTTAGATGCAGGTGCAGACGACTACTTAATTAAACCATTAGATTTAGCCGAACTCCACGCCAGAGTTAGAGCATTATTACGACGTAAAGAAGTTGCTCACACCCCCATTTTACAAGTAGGAGATATCAAATTAGATCCTGTTAGTTGTGAAGTAACTTTTCAAGGAAAAACTTTACCTTTAACACCCAAAGAATACAACCTTTTAGAATTATTTTTAAGAAATCCCTCACGAGTTTTCAGTCGCGCCAACATTATCGAACATCTGTGGACTTATGACGATCCACCATTAGAAGAAAGCGTTAAAGCACATATTAAAGGATTACGCCAAAAATTGCGAAACGCAGAAGCAGGAAATTGGATTGAAAACGTTTATGGTTTAGGATATCGCCTCAACCGAGAACAGGGAAAAAACGAAGATTCTAAAGCAAAACCTGCCGATATAAACATAAATATTTCGCCATCATTAAAAGAAGAATTTAATCAAGCGATGGCGCTAATGTGGCAAAAATATCAGGGTTTAATGGCAGAACGTTTAGAAGTTTTGCAAACCGCAGCCACAGCGATTAAAACCGGAAACATAGCTCAAGAATTGCGCCTAGCAGCAAGCAAAGAAGCGCATAAATTAGCTGGAGTTTTGGGAATGTTTGAATGGGAAACTGGAACCAAAATTGCCAAAGAAATTGAACAATTGTTGGAGTCAGATAAATTACTTACCGAAACCAAAGTTTTGTCGCTGATTGAAGATTTAGCTAAGGGAATTGCAGAAAAAGCAAAAGGGCAATCTAAGGCAGAGGATTTAGATTTAAAACCTTCAGTTCCCCAGAAAAATCCCTTAAGCGATACAAGAT
>JBAVZX010001066.1:0-3928 GCA_049589015.1 Phormidium sp.
CGGTTATTCATTACACTCGTACATTTGATATGGTACGCCGATTCTGTAATAGGCGGTTGAATCTTTGCTGCATTTAGTTTGTGGAGAAATGGCTAATTTCTCTGGGTAGTTGTCTCGTTTTAATCCAGGTGCAACTACCCATAAGTTTAAGGGAAGTTTCGGCGGTTTGGGTAATTTAGCGAGATCTTCCCAAACTGTTTGATAACCCGAAGTTGCCGAAAGAAAGGCGAATTTTGGACAAGTTTCATTGTTATTTTGACAAAGTTTTGGCTGAAATTTGTCGATTCCTAATGCAAAACTTAATCCTAATGCTATATCTTGTGTGTCTTTATATGCCATTACTACCATTATTGGAATAGATGGTTGTTGCAGCATATTTTTTGCTACTCTTTGCGGATTATACGGTTTTTCAAAGGCTAATCCGTTGACTACGAAGATAGAACTAATTAATCCAGCTAATATTAGGTAATTGATAGTCGATCGCTTTCTCACCACCAAACTAGCAGCTAACAATGCACAAAAACTCGGATAATAAACAAAATTATAACGGGGTGCAATGGTTATATCTTTATGTAAAATGTAAATAATGGCAAAAAATTCTAACAGCACAAATATAGTAAAACTTCCTAATGTTAAAGTGGCTAAATGAGTCTGCGGATTTTGCCAAAGTTGTCTCATTCCTTGGATTACTTGCCATCCTAACCAAATCCCAAAAATTAACATGATTATTCCCGCCGGAATAGCTAACCAAAGTGGTTGACTTTCTACTGGAAAAATTATTACCATTAATAGCCAACCTAGCAAAGTTTGAATGAAAGGAATAATATGTTCTGGTTGCGATATCCAGTCTGTTTCCGAACGGTTAGAATGTCCGATAAATACTGGTAGCCAAGGTAAAAATATAACGAAAATTAAGAGGGAAAAACTGGCGGAAATTAATAAATATTTGAGTTTTGCTTTTGCTTGGTAATGTAATAATAAAATTGTGGCGATTTCGGCAATAATGACTAAAATAAAAAAGTAATGAACGTAAAGACCAATACTGTTAATTATTACCCAAATTAACCATACTAATAACCGTCTGTGTTGCTTAAAAATATCTTGTTGAATTTGAATTAAAGTGATTAATGAAAGGGTAATTAAAAATAGTGGTAAGGTGTAATGTCTGGCTTCTTGGGAAAGGTAAACGGCGAAGGGAGAAACCGCCATTACTGCTGCGCCAACTAAACCCGTAGTTTTGTTAAAGGCGATGCGATTCAGGTAATATAGGGATACGATCGCACTCACTCCAAACAACGCTGGAAGCGATCGCAAAACAAAAATTAAACTATGTTTAACTGGACTATTTAAAAAATATTCTGCCCAAGGGTGCATTAAGCAAAAAAACACAGGCGGATGGGTAGAATATTTGATGAGATTTTGCGCTATTGCTGGACAACTGGTGGCAGGATTTAATGTGAAAATTTCCCGAAAACTGTTTAAGGGTAAGAACAGATCTAAAGGGACATTCTCGTAGGTTTTCCCCAGGCTAAATAAAGCGGTAATTACTTCATCTAGCCATAAGGGTTTTAGTTCTAAATTCCAGAATCTTAAGGTTGTTGCTATGGCGAGGGCGATCGCTAAACTGAGATAATGACGAGAAAATTTCATTCCTTTACCTTGGCAAAATAGACGGAGGTAAAGGTTTTCTCAGAAAAGTAGCAATTTCCTGTAATAACCATTCTTTTTCCAAAAGAGTTAACCCACTACCAAAACGGTGAATGTGAACTCCTTCAATTAAAACACAAGCTGTGGTTGTTTGTGGTTCATGTTTTTCTTTTAAGAGAAAAGCCAACATCGCATCTTCTCCCCGAATAAAGTTATTTAGTTCTACTCGTTCAATGTGCTTTGTTTTTCCTTGAATTTGATAGAATATCCCAAGACAAGACCACTTTATTTTAAAGTTTTCTCGGTCAATTTCTATCTGGGTACGCCCTAGTAACTTAAAAATAGGATTTTTCATTACCTTAAGTCCCAGTATTAAAAGACTTAGGGATAATAAAAGTAAGAACACAACGAATAGACTAAAAATTGTCACATTGTAAACAAACATCACTAAAAGTTTAAGCAGGTAATATGATGGGATTAATAAGGCTAAACCACCCATAAAATCAGCAAAGTCTCTATCTGCCCAACCAAGTCGGGGAATTTTTGCTACTAATTTTCTGGCGTTTTTACTAAAGGTAATCCGACTACCAATTGGACGATTACGTTTTGGGACAAGTACTCCTTCTCCCTGTAATACACTTAAAGCTTCTTTAGCAGATACAAATCGATCTTCTACTGCTGGTTCTAACAGTTTTTCTAACCAATCAGCTAATTCTGTTGATATTGTTGTTTGGGAACGGAAGTTGATTTTTAGTTGTTGATAAGGAAATTCTGATGGTGATTTGTGAGCGATCAAATATAACAAAGTTGCCCCTAAACCATACAAATCTGTAGCGGGATAACCTTGTCCGCGAAACTGTTCTGGTGCCATGTAACCATAAGTGCCAACTACTGTACTTCCGCCACTAAATGTGGTTTGGTAAGTGGTTTTTACTGCCCCGAAATCTACTAAAAATATACCTCCGTCTTTACTGCGAATAATATTTTGTGGTTTGAGATCGCGGTGAATCACTGGTGGGGTGAGTTGGTGCAAATAGTTAAGAATATCTAAAATTTGGCTGGCTAATTGGCGGATTTCGTTTTCTGTGGCGTGCCATCCACTTTGAACTAACGAATAAAGCGATCGCCCTTCTACCAATTCTTGCACTAAATAAAAGCTGTGATTGTTTGGCGTTTCTACCTGAAAATAATCTAAATATTTCGGTAAACAAGGATGGTTTAAATTGGATAAAACCCGCGCTTCTCTTTCAAAAAGTTCTAAAGCTTTCCAGTCTTGGGCGCGGTTAAGAGACAGCACTTTAATTGCTACCCTACCTTGAGTATGCAAATCTTCCGCTTCTTAGGTTGTCCCCAATCCACCTTGTCCCAGGATATTCACAATTCGATAACGTTGGGCGATAATTTCTTTTGGTTGGTGCAGCAGTTCCATAAAATTTGTTTTGCTGAAGAATTGTAAACGATTTTAAACTATTGACATATAAAGAGTTGTGTGTTAATTGCTAACTAGCAATCACAAAGCACAAACTTTTTGCTGATAATATTCCCAATTTTAAGTAAGTTTCCCTAAATCTGCATCTGTAACTTCAATTCGCAGCTAGTTAATTTCGTTTTCTCACCAAATTGATGAGTTCTAGAGAAGTAAAAACCTACTTATTTGGCGATAATTGGACTAAAATTTCTGTAATAGTCTAATAGCAAAAGACTTCAACTATTAGATGCGGTAACTTAGTGTTTACTATTAACTTTGTCTGAATGAATTTTAATATCGAACCAGCGCTACAAAAGATTAGGAATAGCTTGCGATCGGGACAAAGACAAATGGCAGATTGGCAATCTGGCCCTTTGGCGGTGTCGGCGGTTCCGGGTGCGGGAAAATCGACGGGAATGGCGGGTGCAGCTGCGATCGCGATCGCACGTCACCAACTCCACAACCGCAAGCAATTAGTAGTTGTTACTTTCACTCGTTCCGCAGCTGCTAATATTAAAGCGAAAATCCGTGCATATTTACGGGAACAATTATCTTTACCCCAAACAGGTTTTGTAGTTCATACTTTACATGGTTTAGCTTTAAATATTGCTACCCGTTATCCAGATTTATCCGGTTTAAATTTAGACAATCTCACGGTAATTAATGCGAATCAAAGTCACCGTTTAATTCGCGCCGCAGTGGAAAAATGGATTATTGATTATCCGCGCAAGTTTCAACTTTTACTCGAAGGTATACAATTTGATGGCGAAGAAACGGAAAGATTGCGCCGTCAGTCGGTGTTAAGAACGGAAG
>JBAVZX010001067.1:0-6300 GCA_049589015.1 Phormidium sp.
GGAGGGTAATACAAACACATCTGCGGCTGCATAAGCTAAAGCTAAGGAAACATCATCCCGCAGCTGCCCCAAGTAATTGGCATTAATTCCTAAATCAGTTTCAATGTTAGCATCTGCTGAACCAAAAACAACTAATTCTATTCGATTTTACCACCCGGCTTTACTTAAGTTTTGCAATGCTGCTTGTAGCAAATGAAATCCTTTTCGGAGATCGCTGGTTGCTGAAACTGCCCCAAACAAGACAAGTTGTTTATCTTGAGGTAATTTTAGTAAATTTCTGGCCGTATATCTATCAATTGGCCGATATTTTTCTGTATCCAAACCGTTGGGTATAATTTCTATTCGCATTTCTTTAAATAGGGAACTTTCTTTGGCGCATTTTGCCAGCCACAAACTAGGAGTGACAATTGTTAAATTGAGTTTTTTCCAGGCTTTGGCTTTGCGCTGCCATACCCAGCGGGATAAATCCCATTCTTTTTGCGAGTGCAATTGTGGACAAGCACCGCAGGAATTTTTATAGCGATCGCATTCTTGATCGTAATGACATCCTCCCGTAAATGCCCACATATCGTGTAAAGTCCAAATTAACGGCTTGTTTAATTTTGGAATAGTTTCTATTTTTACGAAGCCGTAACAAACCCAATGTAGATTAATTATATCTGGCTCGATTTGGGTTACTTTAGAGGTGATACCATCCGGCATCCATTCTAAGGAAAAAACCACCCGATCGCGCTGTCTGTAAAGCTGCAATGGCGAGTTATCTATTGTTGTTCTCAGATTACCTACTTGCTCTTGTATCTTACTTTTTGGCCCGATAACGTTTCGATCTTCGCTCGACTTTATTCGCACCATTATCTGTGAATCTACACCTATTTTCTGTAATCCTTTATGCAATCTGTAGGTTGCCCTTGCGGCACCTCCATCTATATCTGAGGTACTGAGCATCAAAACTTTCATCTTTCCTTCGTTTATTTTTCTCTTGTTTAAACTTGCTCCAATCTTAACTAATTAAACGCCCCCATAGCTATATTAAATTAGGTTTTTTGCCTTGCTCTTATGCTTCATTTCTTGAAAAACTTTTTGCTAGCTTTATAAGCCATATAAATTGGATGAAGCAACACAAATATTAAGTTCACTATAAAAGATATAATTTTATAATTTAATCCCTTAAACTTGGTGACTAATTCTAACTTCACCTGTTCCCGCTTGTAATCAAATGAGCAGAGGTTGTCACAAAAATGTACAATTGCTGGATTAACTCTTTGCCCTTCTTTGATAAAACTAGAAATTCCCTGCAAAACGTCTAGTTTTAGGGAACCTGTCATATTGTAAGGTGTCCTCATAGTTAATCCTTGCTCGTCACTTATAGCGCGAATGCGGTTCATGGCTATGGCGATCGCAAAAGCTGGCTCGTCTGCAATCCCACCCCTGAAATTTCCCAACCCTATTTTTTCGTAATTATCTCCTATCTCTCTGGCTTTCAAGAATACTTTATTCGCTGCTTCATTTTTTTTAAAGTAATATAATCCTCCGTTAAATACTGGAATTGAGTCTAAATTAAAAAGAGCCATTATCTGAGGCACATCCATTACATCCATAAACGCTTTACCTTCGCGTTTTTGCCAGCCAACTACCCCGAAGCAAACCTGATTAAAAAATTTCCATAAATCTTCTATATTTTTTACAACTAAGCAATCGCTGTCAATAAAAAGTGTTTCCGCAAAAGGCGAATATTCATCTATATACAGTTTTTGTTTTACTCCACTCCCTAACTCTGGCTTTAAGGCTATAGATATATGGTATAGTTGTTTTAATTCGGAGTCTTTCGAGTCGGTAACAATTGCACGAGTGATGTTAGGACTATGTAAATTCAGAGATTTGGCTAGTGCTTTAGCCATTCTTATATATTTTGGGTTTCCATAGGCCATTGTTAATATGCCTTTATTTAGTTTATTCATATATTCTGTCGTAATATTAAGATTTTGAGACCCTACTGTAATGATATATTGAGATAGGGTCAGATGACAAGTGCTAATAACCTAGATAAACTTAGTATGAATTCAACTGTTATATCCGTAATAATACCTGCGCTAAATCGGGTGAAATTCCTGGAACAAGCGATAGATTCAGTTCGCCACCAAACTTTTAGTAATTGGGAATTGTTAATAGTTGATGATGGTTCTAACCAAGAAACTGTTGAAAGAATATTACTTCTTTCTAAGGAAGAACCGAGAATTAAATATATAAAGCGTCAACGTCAACAATCAGGAGCGCCCGCTAGTCGAAATGAAGGTACAGAAGTTTCTCAGGGAAAATATATCATTTATCTTGATTCTGATGATTGGATTGCGCCAAAAGCATTAGAAAATCGGTTTCGAGAAATGGAACAACACCCAGAACTTGATTTCGGGGTTTTTCCTTGCGTGCTGTTTCGGGAGCAACCTGGTGATATGAATATAGTTTGGAATATCCCAAAATCCGAAAATGATATCGATCGCTTTTTGTATTTTGACCCACCTTGGCAAACCACAAGTCCTATTTGGCGAAGAGAAGCTTTAGAAAAAATCGGTTTGTGGGATGAAAGTTTACCTAGTTGGCAAGATTGGGAATTTCATTTGCGGGCTTTGATTAATAATTTGCAATATCAGCACTTCCAGATTCCGGATTGTTTTTGGCGCGTACCGCAGCAAGAATCAATCGGTCTAAAATCTATGTCGCCAGAACATCTTAAGGCGCAAGAAAACTTATTTTACCAAACACATCAGCACCTTAAAAAGGCGAAATTGCTGAACAAAAATCGTCAACTTCTCTGTGGAAGCCTTTTCCTTTTTTTGGCTGAACTTTGGGTTTACCAAAATGAATTATCGCCAGGGTTGAGAGTTTGGCAATTTTGCCACGAAAACGATATAGTCGAGCAACCTTTTTATTCCCAAGGAATTTGGTATCTGAAAATATTGGATTTTTGGTACAGCAAAATTAAAGCAGATTTAGCCAATGGAGATATACCTCGTCGAGTAATGCGGCGCTTAACACGAATTTATTTTGAAGTATTATGGCCAAAAGGATTGATGCCAAAGTGGTCAAAAACTTTTCGCAAAGCGCCTTTACCACCAGAATACCAACTTGGGGAATTAGGAAAGTAATTGCTGATAGATTTCCACTAAGCGATCGCTTAATTTATTAACATCATAATTATTTTCTACGTGATTACGACCCGCCCTACCCATTTCTGGCCAAACTTCTGGATGTTCGATCAGATAGGTAAGTTTTTCTGCTAAAGCATCGACATCTTTTTCTGGAACTAGGAAACCGGATAACCCATCTAAAACTCCATCTGGAATGCCATTATGCCAGGTAGAAATTACTGGTAAACCTCTAGCTTGAGCTTCTTGCAACACCAAACCTTGACCTTCTTGATCCCCATCAGATGCAGTGACGCTAGAGAGAATAAATATGTGAGAATCAGCATATAGCTGGCACACTTCATCTTGAGTTTGCCAACCTAATAGTTTAACGCGATCGCCAAGCTTAAGTTCAGTAATTAAATTTGACAAAGGTTGGCGCAATTCCCCATCACCAACAATGCGATATTCAACATTAGGATGTTGGGCAATAACTTTAGCCACAGCCTTAATTGAATACTCAATACCTTTTTTTTCTACTAATCTCGCAACTGTAATAATTTTAACTGGTTCGCCCGCTAGGAGAGTGCGTGGTTCAAAAGTATATTTTGATAGATCCACGCCAATAGGTAGAATAACGATTTTATCTTTAGGGCAACCTAGAGCGACAGCTTTTTCTAGCATAAATTTAGTGATTCCCGTATAAAAATCACCAATTTGAAAAAGCTTTTCATATATATTTGCTCCGGCTTGTCGGGGGAAAGAAGTGATATCGAAACCATAAAAGGTTGTCACCAATTTTCCTCGAATAGCGCCGATTTCCCGCAACAAAGCACCGCGCAAGCCATAAGACCCAAAGTGACAGTGGATAATATCATAAGGCTGTTGGTGAAGCAATGGAATTGATGAATAAAGCAACCTCATTCCTGTTCCTTGCTCACGATATTTGCCATAGTTGTATTGCCAGAACTTCAAAGCTGGCAGCAAAACATCAGGGTATTTATATCCGTTGGCTAACAGTAACCCCATACCTTTAAGCAAGCGCCAGATGCGATCGCTTGGGGGTTGGGTATAGTAGGTATGCTTGAGAAGTTGGTACTTTTCCACATCCGCGTGAATTTTGGAACTATCGCCCGGTTCATCGGCGTAGATATCTACTTGATGTCCGCGATCGATCAGACCGATAATCTGATTTAAAACGAAAGTTTCCGATAAAGAAGGGAACTTACCAACGATAAAGGCGATTCTCATAGTAATTTGAGATTAACTTTCTTTGGGCTTTTTAATAGTTTTAGCGATTCGCAAAATCTCTGACACTGCTTGCTTGCCGTTGGGAGGACACAACCAGAGAGCAATGTAAAACAAGCTATACAATACACTATCTACTAAAAGTCCGATCGCTAGGTTCATTTTTGGCAGCAACAGTTGCATTCCGGCTAGTGCCACTGCTGCACCGATGGAAGCCAAAGCGGGTCGAGCAATGGTGGCGAGAAAAACAGTCAGTCGCAGTGGTGTACCCTGATAGCAATAGCTTAGTTCAGGGAAGCGAAGAATGATACTACAAATGCTGTAGGCGATCGCTACGCCAGCAGCCCCCCAAGGCAGACCAATGATAAAACTGAGTACTGTTACTACTGAGGCCATAATTTGCCAACGTAATTGACGCTGAACATGGCCTAAAGAAGCGTACACCCATCCGGTAGCTACGTTAAATGTACCTAAAAAAGCTTGGGGAGAGAGGAGTTGGAACAGCAAAATTGCGCCCACCCATTGTTTACCAAACAGTAGGAGTATGGCTTTGTCAGCAGAAACACACATAAATGCCACTACAGGCATCCCGAAAGTGACCATTAGCCGTATGGCCTTGTAATAATACGATTTATAGCGTTCCGGGTCACTTTGGAGGCGACAAAGGGCTGGCAGAGCGACATTGGCGATCGGTACATTAATTTGTCGTATGGGCAAAAGCAGTAATTGGTAGGCTTTGTCGTAAAAACCTAACTGCTCGGCACCAAAGCGCCATCCGATCAGTACATTATCAAAATTGCGGCTGAAGTAATTCAGGAAGTTAAAACCCGTGAGATTACCGCCAAAAGCCAGCATGGAACCGATACCAGAGTGTCGCACTGGAGGGCCAGGTCGCCAGGGACAGACCAACCAAGTCCCTACCATGTTAGCCATCGACCCAACTAAAGGCCCGATCGCCAACGCCCAGTAACCAGCCCCATAGAAGGCGGCGATGATACCGACAATGACGCTGATGATCATCGATACGATATCGATCACAGCTAAACTGACAAAGCGCATTTGGCGTTTGAGCAAAGCTTGGTGCTGGACTGTTAAACCACCCAGAATAAATCCTAGAGATACTACCAGAGTGATCCCGACCAAACGAGGTTCTTGATAAAACCAGGCTAGAAGCGGTGAGATGGCACCCATAAACAAGGCGATCGCAACTCCTAAACCGAAGTTGATCCAAAATAGGGTACTTACTTGCGCTTGGTTAATTTGAGGTTTTTGGATCGTCGCCCCAGACAATCCCAAATCTTGGAAAATTACTACTAAGCTACTAACCGTGCTGACCATAGCAATTAAACCGTAATCTTGCGGTGTTAGCAAACGGGCAAGAACAATGGTGCCTCCAATGTTCAGCAGAAACTTTAAGATTTGGGAACTCAGGGTAACTATCCCACTGCGAACAGAACGGCCTTTCAAGTCAGTTTCCAGGTGGTCTGTACGGAAGTAGCGTTCTGGGTCTGACTCAGGTGGAATATTGCTAGCAGGATCTGACAAGTTGATACCTTTCGGGAACTTTGTTTTCTAGGGTTAACGTTTGGGGGCGCTGTCGAAGGCGCGGGCGATCGCATTCCAGGCCAATTTGCGTTGCAGATTTGCATCTAGTGGTAAGGTGCGGACAGGCGCTTTATCTGGCCTTGGTCGATAGCTGGAAAGCCAAGTATAGCGATCGCTCAGCCCCCATGTTAACACCCCGATTACTGCTGGCTGCTCTAACACAACTGAGAGATAATCTTGATATGCTGCTGCTACCATGCGATCGCGAATGGCAATATTTCTGGGCAATTTGTCATCTTCTACATCCAATTCAGTAATCATAATTTTTAGCCCCAAACTAGCAACATCGCTGAGGAATTTGCTGTATTTTTTCTGGTTAAAATGT
>JBAVZX010001068.1:0-2147 GCA_049589015.1 Phormidium sp.
TCTAATTCTGAAGAGTGGCAAAATATTGATTCAATAATTAAGTCTAAGTTGGGTAATTTCTAAGCCTATGATGGAAGTGAAAAAAGACAAAACGTTCCAAGGGTTAATTGCTTTGGCGATTATCTGGCTGTTGGGTGTTCTGTGCGATCGCCTTTGGTTCGCCCTCGACCATTCTACCCCAGCTTGGGATCAGGCGGAATATCTCACAGGTACTTTAAATTATGGGCAAGCTTTACGCCATCCTCAGATATTTTCTGGGGAATGGTGGACTAATTTTTGGCAAATATCCTCCAAAATACCACCTTTGGTTTATATTTTAGCAGGCTTTGTCCAAAATGTCTTCGGTACAGGGCAAGATCAGGCAACTATTGTTAATCTATTTTTTAGCGCTATCCTGTTATTTTCGGTTTATGGTTTGGGGGTTTATCTATTTAGTGTAGAGGTGGGTTTGTTGGCGGCTGTTATCTGTCAGCTTTTGCCTGGTTTGTATCGGTTTCGTTTGGATTTTTTGTTGGATTTTCCTCTGACGGCTGTTGTTACTTTTAGTTTTTTCTGTTTGACTGTTTGGCGTTTTTTGGGAACCACGAAGACACGAAGGGCACGAAGAAAAGAGTGGTTTTGGGCTGTGATTTTTGGGCTTTCTTTCGGAGCGTCTGTGATGGTGAAGCAGACTGCTTTGTTCTTTCTTTTGATTCCTATTTTATGGGTTTTGGTGGGAACGATTAAGGCGAAAAAATGGGAAAGGTTAGCACAGCTTGTTACGGCTTTTTTGGTGTCTGTTTTGGTGTTCGGGTTTTGGTATCGAATTAATTGGTTATTGATTTTAACTTCGGGAAAAAGGGCGACGGTGGATTCTGCGATCGCAGAAGGTGATCCCCCACTTAATACATTAGCAGCTTGGACTTTTTATTGGCAAGATTTACCTTATGTGGTTTCATGGGTTTTATTGTTAGTGCCAACTGTCGGTTTATTGATTTATTATTTTAAGTCTAAGGCTAAAAATCCGAAAGCTAAGGTTTTAAATCTAAACTTGTCATGGTTGGCAGTGTTTTGGATCGGTTCTTATCTGCTTTGTTCTTTAAATATCAATAAAGATACTCGTTATGTTTTGCCTTATTTGCCAGTTCTAGCTGTCTTTTTAGCTTATTGTTTAACTCTCTGGAAAGGTCGCTTTGCTAAATCAATTCGCTGGGGTACAATTGGGTTAGCTTTTCTCTTAATGTTGTGCAATCTTTACCCTTTGGGTGGTGCTTGGTTAACTCAATTTTTGAGTCCTCGATTTCAACATCATATTTACACTGGTGCGGAATTCCCCCAACGAGAAGTTATCGCGGAAATTATGCAAACCGAACCTTTTTTACGCTCAAATTTAGGGGTTTTACCTTCAACTCCCAAGTTGAATCAACATAATTTTAATTACTTCGGTGCTTTGCAAAATTTCCAAGTCTACGGTCGGCAAGTGGGAACTCGCAAAAGGTTTGTTCCCCAAGATGCCAGAAGTCTTTCTTGGTTTGTCACTAAAACAGGCGATCAAGGTTCAGTTCCTTCAGAAGCACAAAGTCAAATAACACAAATTGTCGAACAGGGAAAGGATTTTAAATTACAAAAAACTTGGAAGTTACCTGATGAAAGTAATCTCAATCTTTACCACAGTAAACAACCACCTGTAATAATTCAACCTTTGGCGAAACCTTTGGCAAAAGTTAGCTTAAATAAAGTTACTGTCCCGGAAAAAGTTGCACCGGGAACACCCGTTCTGGTAATCTATGATTGGTCTGGTTCTTGGCAACAATTACAATCAGGTGTAGTACTTCTAACTTGGTATAATACTGCTAATCCTAAGCAATCTCGCTGGTTACACGATCATGGTTTTGGTATGGGAAATTTATATCCGCCAAATCAGTCAAATAATTCTTTAGGGTTTCGAGTTGTGGAAAAAATGGCTATGCTTCCCCCAGCAGAATTAACACCAGGAACTTACAGTTTATTCGCAACTTATTTAAATCGTAAAACTGGTGAAAGTTACCCAATTCAAACGCCAAAAGTTACTGTAACAATTGACCCTAATGTTAGCAAAGTTCCTGCGCCGGAATTGGATTTAATTACTCAATTACGCAGTTTAGCAATTTCTTTACCCGAAGGGCCGA
>JBAVZX010001069.1:0-5697 GCA_049589015.1 Phormidium sp.
TATTTCAGCCTGTGCTGAAGTTCTCGCTGGTTTACGATTTAATCAAGCTTTGATTCGTCAATTAATTAGAGGGGAATTTATGCGAGAATCTGTGATTTACCAAGAAATCCTTCAAGAAGGTGTACAACAAGGACTCCAACAAGGCGTACAGCAAGGAAAGAAACAAGGAGAATTAGCTTTAATGATGCGCCTATTAAACCGTCGATTCGGTTCGGTTGCTCCCCAATTACAAGAAAGCCTGGAAAAATTATCGATTTCTCAATTAGAAGAATTGGGCGAATTGTTGTTGGATTTTTCGACAATTTCCCAATTAACTGATTGGTTGGAACAGCAGGAATAATTAATTTAACCCTAAGAAACCGGGTTTATTTAACGTGATACAACCCGGTTTTTGTCATGGTAAGTTCGATCGCCCTCACTGAGACTGACTCTCTGCTATTGACTGCACTTGTGCGATCGACAAATCCAATGCCTCTGCAATTTGTTCCACCGTCAAACCTAAATTTATTCTTCCCTTTGATAATCTCCCGACTTCCCACCCGTCTTACTAATTAACCGAATTCCCTCAATTTGCATCGACTTTTCCAAAGCTTTCGCCATATCATAAAGCGTCAACGCCGCCACTGAAACCGCCGTCAAAGCTTCCATTTCCACACCAGTTTCCGCCTTAGTCTTTACCTGAGATCGAATTTGATATCCCGGCAAATTGGAATCTGCTGTAATCTGCACCTCCACCTTTTGCAAAGGTAAAGGATGACAGAGGGGAATTAACGTAGAAGTCTGTTTCGCCGCCATAATTCCCGCTATCCTCGCCGTTCCCAACACATCCCCTTTCGGGGCATTTCCCGCTTGAATTGCCTCCAACGTCTGCGCCGACATCCGCACCTGCGCCGCTGCTACAGCTTCTCTCACAGTAGCTTCTTTCGCTGAAACGTCCACCATCCGGGCTTCCCCGCTTGTACCCAAATGAGTTAAAGAAGAATTTTCCGAAAAGTCTTGCATTATTTTGAAAACCCGTGTTAATATAGAAATCTGTGAATCACCAGGGCTTGTAGCTTAGTGGATAGAGTGTGTGGCTACGGACCACAAGGTCGGGGGTTCGAATCCCTCCAAGCCCGTTTCTTAACAGTTGTAAATTTTCAGTTATGAGTCCTGAATTAGGATAGTAACTCAAAATATACAATTGATATCAAATATCTCAGTCAATACCTGAGATATTACTTAATTATTCCACCATATCTTACATATATTAATGTCTTAATGTCTTAATGTCTCATTTTTTCTTCTCAGGTAGAGACTCCGACACCCGAATCAGTTGACCTTTTTTGGCTGATGGCTTGGCAGCCCATAAAATAGTTCCATTTGAGTTAGTCTGATTAAATTTACACTGAAACTCAGCGCAGAGGATATAGTCGAATTTTAAGCTTTTAGACTCTAACTGAGGTTCTAGAACCGGAGTAAATTTTACTTGGGGATTGTGCAAGAAGTAATGGTATACCCAAATACTCGCCAGGTGCCCTTCTGTGACTAACGCAACTTGAGAACCCGGAGGAACAAGCTTCATAAACTCTTTTACTCTAGAGTCTCCATAGAAATTGTCAGCATAGTAAAATCTATTTGTCCCAAGCCGAGTTTTTCCCCAAATACTTTTTTGAAAAATTACATAAGGTAAATTAAAAACATTGATATTCGAGCCAATATAGGTATTTTGATCTAAACTAATTAAAGGCTTTGCGGCATTAATAGAACAGGCAATCAATAAAATTAATATAGATGTATATTTAACTAATTTTACTAAAAGTCTCCTCTGCCCAAAAGAATTTATTAAATAAGCAACACATCCGCCTGAAGCAACAAAGAAAAGTGATACATAACGATTATGAAAAGGATTCCATGCCAGTGCATAGCTGAGAATACAAATATAACCTAATAAAGTTAAGCCTGACGCTCTTAAAACTTTTTTTCCTTTAATTATGGAGTATAAAACAGCTGGAATGACTAAGAGAAATCCTAAAGGGCCAAACCAAGCCATATCTTCATGACTCCACCAAGATAGTTGAAAAGGGCCAAGTATTTCATTGGTAGCAGCATCACCAAAAATTGGATAGAGAAAAGTATCGTAGATTTTTTGGAGAAGCTCAGTAAAACTAATACCAATGAGACGACGAACAATAATATTCCCAGGTTCTAATAAATCAATACTCTGAAGGAGATACCTAACTAAGTTAGCTACAGATCCTTTTAGTCCATCTACCTGTCTACTAAGAGAGTTATATTCAGGCGTTCCTGACCAAGTTCCCCAGAAATAATAATTGTGAATAAACAGCCAAAACTGTGAAAAAATCAGGGCAGGAACTACAAAAGGAATCCACCGCCGCCAATTCTGGAAAATTATGGGAACCCAAATTTTCGCTGGATATTTTTGTAATAGTACAATCCCGAAGAATAAGCTGAAAGGAAGAATAAAAGCCAGCCAGGTTGTCTTAACAGAAATTCCCCAAATTAACGCCAGCATTAGAGTTATCAAGTCTTTTAAATTTGCTTGATTTAAAAGACGATGAACTGTTAAAAAACAAAAAATTGCTAACGCACTGACGATAATATCATTCTTAGTCGAGGTAGCTTGATAAACTAATTCTGGTAAGCTAATAATTACTAACGTGGATACTAAAGAAGTTTCGGTGGATGTATACCGCCTTGATAAGGCATAGGTTCCCAATGCCACTGATAAATAAGACAAAAAACTAAATATTCCAATTCCATAGTCAGTATAAAATCTGAGAAAAATATGGTGTAATATATCAGCACCAACTGGAAATATTGACTGCCAAATCCCGGCTACATTGGTGAGAAGTAAACTTTTTTCTTGTTGGAATAGAAGGACTCTTGCTAAATTGTATGCCATGCTATCCCAATTAGAAGGCGGCAGAATCATTGCCTGTAAACCCAAGTAAATCCAGACCAGACTAATCAAAATTGTGAAGAATTTATGCTGAGTCGAGAAGCACTTGATTCGTTGATAAAAAATGCCCAAATATTTAGCTTTTTTTCTAACTTTTAAAACCAGCCAAACGAGCAGCAAACCTTCTAAGAAGAACGCCAAATTTGGTTGACCAATTAAAAAGACAGCTTGAAAGATAAATGAGAGAGCTAGAAAGGCTAGAATTATCCCTGATGATAAAGCTTCAGAAATCCTGATCTCAGGACGATAGACAAATAGGGTAGCTCCTAGACAAAACAAAATAATCTCAAGGCTAGAAATAATGGTTGCCATTTAGAATTTATATTTCTTATGTAATACCAACTAGTTAAGTAATTTCTGATGACCATTAATTAGGAAATTAATAGTTTAGACCAGGATTATAGCAACTGAGTAGCATTTTGTAAAGTTGTCTAAGTCTGACTGTGCTTAAGCTAACAATAAACATCTCCAAAAAAGATTCTGGAACCTTGTACATATCAAGATTGGAGTCCTAATTGATGGAGATGTCTATTAACCAATGACTTGTAACAAAACTATCGTTCGCTATTGCGTGCGATCGCGTCTACAACTTCCCGCACCCGATAAATTGGTCTTCCTTGAGATTCATGGTAAGTTCGCATTAACAACTCCGCCAACAAACCAAAACCGAACAGTTGCACACCAGCTAATAACAACACAACTGCTAAAACCAACAAGGGACGATTGCCAATCTCCTCTCCTAATCCTAGTTTCAGGAAAGTGAGATAAGCTCCGATTAACACTCCCATGAACATCGAACCCAAACCCAACAGCCCAAAAACGTGCATCGGACGGGTGAGAAACTTCTTCATAAACCAAATAGTTAATAAATCCATCAACACCCGAAAAGTCCGTCCTATACCATATTTGCTCTTACCAAAGCGACGCGCATGATGACGCACTGGTATTTCCGTAATTCTCGCACCTTCGATATAAGCTAGTGCAGGTAAAAAGCGGTGTAATTCACCGTAGAGGTTCATGTCTGCAACTAGTTCGGAACGATACGCTTTTAAAGAACAACCATAATCATGTAATTTTACGCCAGTAACTTTACCAATTAGCCAATTAGCAATTTTAGAAGGTAGCAATCTGTTTAAAGCACCATCTTGCCGTTTTTTCCGCCAGCCACTCACTAAATCATAACCTTCTTCCAACTTCGCCATTAATACGGGAATATCAGCAGGATCATTTTGTAAGTCGCCATCTAAAGTAACAACAACCCCTCCTTTAGCATAGTTGAAACCTGCTGCCATTGCCGGAGTTTGACCGTAGTTTCGCCGGAGTAAAACTGCTCTTAAATCGGTTCTTTGTATTGCTTGTTCTTTGAGTAGTTCAGTAGAACCATCTCTGGAACCATCATCGACTAAAATTATTTCGTAGGTGAGTCCAGAGGCAATTAAGGTGCTGGAAATAGCATCAATCAAGTGCGGTAGACTTTCTACTTCGTTGTAAATTGGGACAACTACCGAGACATTTGGCTGATTGCGAAAGCTATTTTGTTTGTTAGTGTTTTGGGAGATGATGGCGGTGTTCATTTTATTCCTCGGATTTTTTGAAGTAAAGTTTTAATGTTTCTGGAAAACTACTTGATATAAAATTGCTAATCCTGCGCCAACAGTTTCAGCCAGAATACTAATCATGCGGTATAAAGCAACAGTGGCTAACATCAATGCGGGAGAAAAAGTCGAACCCAAAATTGTTAGTGCTGTGGCTTCAAATACTCCCATTCCTCCTGGTGCGCCGGGAACAATTAAACCCAGTACCCAAGCTAGACTAAAAGCTGTAAATAGCAATGATATCTGAACAGGATCGATCGGACTAAGTGCTAATAAAGTTAACAAAAAGCCTACACCTCGCAAACCTACAAAGCACATTTCTCCGATTAAAGGTACTAGTGGGTAACTTTTGACCTTTAAGGCAGTAGTCTCCATGTTGACTGCACCTGTAGACTTTTTCGCCTTGCCTAGTTTTTGAATTACTGGATTTAAAATTCGGGGATGAACAGCAATTAAGACTATCACCAAACCTAAAATTTGCCAAATTAAAAAGGATGATTTGTGCCATCCAATGAATTGAAAACCAATTAAGGCAACTATCAACGCCGCCGCTGCCATTAGCAAAGGTTCCAACAAAACGCTGACAGTGGCTATCTCCGGGGAAATACCTACTTCTTTTGCTGCCACAATCCTACCGTAGAAATGCCAGATATTTCCGGGAATATACTTAGCTATGTTGGTTTTCAGGTAAACGGGTATTGCCCAAGCGTTGGCGATCGGCTGTTTCAGATGATGAAAAATCCACACCCAAACCCAACTAGACCAAATGTGTGCTACTAGGGTAACAGCAAGGGCGATCGCTAACATTGCCCATCCTGCCCCATTAATTCGGATTGCTGCTATTTCTGTAGCATGGTCTTTCAGTGCTTTCGCCAGAAAAAACAGCGTTGCACCCAGAATTACCCACCGTAAATAGGGCTTTAGGCATGACAATGTTTGCTTTAGGGGTTTGGTGAGTCTCATCTTATCTTGTTATTTGTCAGCTGGTGCTTGGGAAACCTGTTGGCTGAGAATTAGCTGCTAGGGAGCATTTCAGTAGATTTACGGTGATTTGTCAACTGGCGCTGAAATGCGCTGAAAACAATCAAAGTTATTTGTAATTTCGATTTTCTGCTTTAGTTTTAGTTCTTCATGCTAAAT
>JBAVZX010001070.1:0-2012 GCA_049589015.1 Phormidium sp.
ATTCCGTTATCACTTATTACTAAAGTAATTTCGTTTCTCTCTTCTTGTTGAGAAAACTTAATAAACAATTCTCCTTTTTCTTTTGGAATAAAAGCGTATTTCAGCGAATTAGATACTAATTCATTAATAATTAGACCACAAGGAATTGCCGTATCAATATCTAATTCTATATGTTCGACTTGCAGGTTTAATTTAACTGAGCTTGTTGCTACATTATAAGAGCGAAATAAATTATCTGTCAGATCAAGAATATAATCAACAGCATCAATTCTGGCTAAACCTTTGGATTGATATAATTTTTCATGAATTAGTGCCATTGACCTCACACGGTTGTAACTTTCTGTGAATAAAGCTAAGGCTTCTTCATCTTTAATGTAGCTAGATTGCAGTTTAAGTAAGCTAGAAATTACCTGCAAGTTATTTTTAACTCGGTGGTGAATTTCTTTGAGCAGGATTTCTTTTTCTTTCAGTGATGTTCTGATTTCAATTTCGGCTTTTTTACGTTCGGTGATATCCCGATACATCCATAAATGACCTTTGTACTTTCCTTGGACAAAAATTGGTGCATAATCTCGTTCTAAAATTCGACCATCCGCCATTATAATTTCTTCGTTAGTTGTTGCTTTTTGGGATTGTAAAATTTCTTCATGGCGTTGGATAACTTGTTCAGGACTAGTAAAAAAATGTTGATAATTTGCTAGAAAATCGGAAAAATCAGCGCCAATTAAAGTAGCAGGTACAATGGGAATATTGAAGATATTGCAGAATGCTTGATTGACTAAAACAACTAGTTCAGATTCATCTTTAACTAAAATACCGAGTTGTAAATTTTCCATCAATGTTGAGAGGCGGGAAGTTGTCGCACGAAGTTCTTCTTCTGCTTGCTTACGTTCAGTAATATCGGTTTGAATACCAATGTAGTGAGTTAGAATACCATCGTCATCGTAAATGGGTGAAACGCTTAATTCATTCCAGAACAAGCTGCCATCTTTCCGATAGTTACGTAGGACAACGGTACAATTTTCTCCTTGGCAAATTGCAGTCCGAAGTCGTTTTAATTCAGCTTGTTTGGATTCCTTACCTTGGAGAAAACGACTGTTTGTTCCTAATACTTCAGCAGCGGAATATCCAGTGATATTCTCGAAGGCTGGATTAACGTAAATAATGGGTTTATGAGATATTCTGGCATCGGTAATAACAATCCCATTGTTGCTAGCTGCGATCGCACGATCTCTTAATTTTAAAGTTTCTTCTATCTGTTTGCGTTGGGTAATATCACGACAAACACAAATCAATCCGCCATCTGGAGTTAAAGTCAGCGAAAGTTCTTCCGCAAAAGCTGTACCATCGCGTTTTTTAGCAATTGCTTCTCCTTGCCATTTTCCTTTTTGAAAAACCATCGGAATCACTTCCTGTTCTATTCGCTCAATCTCTTCGCTGTTGTACAATTCGTGCCAAGTTTTACCGATTAATTCATGAGCGCTTTCGTAGCCAAAAATATTTGCATGAGATTCATTAATATAAATATATTCTCCTGCGGCGTTAACAATACTAATGCCATCAGTTGCCGCTTCTACCGCAGCGATTTGTCGCCGCATTTTTTCTTCTATTTCTTTACTTTCGGTGATGTCACGACAAACTCCTACTAAACCTATTGGTTCGCCTTCGGATGAAAGATAAGGAGATTTAGTAGAAAGAAAAGTGTATTTTTTACCATTAACTTCTCCTAATTCTTCAAAAGTCCAAGCAATGCCACTCATCATAATTTTGTGGTCAAGTTCCCAAACTTGCCTACCTGTTTCTGGAGTGAATAATTCATCATCTCGCTTGCCTAAAATTTCTTCTACTTGGCGGTCTAAAATTTGGGCTCCTACGCGATTAATAAATAGATAACGACCTTCTTTATCTTTCAAAAATATGGCATCATTACTGCTTTCGACAATGGTGCGAAGTTTATATTCACTGTCTCGCAATGCTGCTTCTGCTTGTCTGCGTTCAGTGATATCCATAAC
>JBAVZX010001071.1:0-2178 GCA_049589015.1 Phormidium sp.
ATATTAGACAAAGAAATCGAGAAAAAAATTGCCAAAGGTTATCCTGACGAAAATATTTTATTTGAAGATTCTCAGACAGCGATTTTAATTCAGCATAGTCAAGAAGTTTCCCGTGTTTTGATGCAAGATGCGGCAGCTTTGGATAATTTGCTGACGACTTTTGTTGATTATGAACGCCCGGAAGTGCGGGATTTTCGATCAGCAATTACTAAGTTTAAAGAAGATATTCCCCATATTTTGACAGCTTTGCGCGATATTATTAATCAGCAAGAAGTTAGTAATAAAGAGTTTCGGGAAAGACGCAATACTTTTTTAACTCTTTGTCGCCAGTCAATTAACCCGGAAATTGAGATTTTCGACATTCATGAAATGCTGATTCAGCACATTCTCACCGAGGATATTTTTACGAATATTTTCCATGAGTCACAGTTTCACCGCGAAAACAATATTGCTAGGGAAATTTCGGAAATTATTAATACCTTTTTCACTGGCGCAACGCGGAAAAACACGCTGAAGAGTATTGAACATTATTATGCAGTAATTCGCCGCAAATCTGAGAACATTGCTAATCACCATGAAAAGCAGAAGTTTCTCAAAGCTGTTTATGAGAATTTCTATAAAGCTTATAATCCCAAAGCAGCGGATAGATTGGGAATTGTTTACACTCCTAATGAAATTGTCCGTTTTATGATTGAAAGTACAGATCATTTGCTGCATAAACATTTTGGGAAACTGTTAAGCGATCCGGGAGTGGAGATTTTAGATCCTTGTACGGGTACGGGAACTTATATTACTGAATTGATTGAATATTTGCCGCCAAATAAGTTGGAGTATAAGTATAAAAATGAAATTCACTGCAATGAAATGGCAATTTTACCTTATTATATTGCCAATTTGAATATTGAGTTTACCTATCAGCAAAAGATGGGAAATTATGAGGAGTTTAAAAATATTTGTTTGGTGGATACGTTGGATCACTGTGGTTTTGAAGGGAAGCAGCTTGATTTGTTTGCGATGAGTGTGCAGAATACGGCGAGAATTAAGGATCAGAACGATCGCACCATTTCCGTTATTATTGGCAATCCTCCTTATAATGCTTGGCAAGAAAATTTTAATCAGAATAATGCTAATCGGGTTTATCAAGAAATTGATAAGCGGATTAAGGGAAGTTATATTAAAGAAGGGAAAGCACAAAATCAAATCGCAGTTTATGATATGTATGTGCGGTTTTATCGGTGGGCGATCGATCGCTTAGGGAAAAATGGGTTAATTGCATTTATTACTAATCGATCGTTTATTGATTCACAAACTTTTGATGGATTTCGTAAATGTATCGCTCAAGATTTTGATTATGTTTACATTGTTGATACCCAATCAGATGTAAGAAGTAATCCGAAAATCTCAGGAACCAAAAATAATGTTTTTGGGATTCAAACCGGGATTGCAGTGATGTTTTTGGTGAAAGTTAAAAAGGAGTAATGTTTTATGAGGTTATGGTTATGAAGGAAGCGAAAATTTTCTACTTTACCTTAGAGGATGAGCAAACAAAGGAAGAAAAACTTAACTGGTTTGAACGGGTGAAGTTTGAAGAAATTCCCTTTGATCATATCACGCCAGATCAGAAAGGAAATTGGATTAATCAGACGGATAATAATTTTGATGATTTGTTGCCATTGATTCATAAAGAAGTAAAGGCAGGGCGATCGCAAACAGCTATTTTTCAGCTTTTTTCATCAGGTGTCAAAACTCAACGAGATGAATGGGTTTATGATTTTTCACGGGATGCACTGATTGAGAAGATGAAGTATTTTGTTGAGGTGTATCAGGAACGATTAAAAAATGGAACAAGGCGAGAATTAGATATTAAGTGGGATCGAGAACTAAATAAGTATTTTGATAGAAGGGTTTCAAAAGTATATGATTCCAATTATGTGATGCTGAGTTGTTGGCGACCCTTTACTAAAAAGTATTTTTATTTTGATAAGCATTTCAATGGGATGACTTATCAAATGCCTATTATTTTTCCTAATAAACAGGCAGACAATTTAGCAATATTCTGTACTGATGTGGGTACTCAATCACCTTTCATGGTTACAACTACTAATTGCATACCTGATTTACATTTGGTTGGTACTGCGGCTCAATGTCTACCCCTCTACCGCTACGACGAAAACGGAA
>JBAVZX010001072.1:0-2825 GCA_049589015.1 Phormidium sp.
ACCCTACTAGGTGAAGCCAAAATCAACGACGGCGCTCAACTCCTCACCTTACTTCAGCAACCCAAACTACAAAACTCTGCCCAACTCATTAATTTATGTCAAGCAGCTAAGTTAACCAATGGCACCGAACTCAACACCCTGTTGGAAAATGGCAATATTGAGAACGGACAGGTTTTACTGGAACTTCTTCAGCTACAAGATACAGAAAATAGTGGCCAATTGATCCGATTAGCTAGTCAACTTCCAAATCCGCCCAATCGACAATTGATACTTTTCAATTCGACAGGGGCATCATTAGACATGAAACCATTTAACTGTCAATTGAACCAAGAATACGGAAATTGGCATTTTCACTTCACTAAAGATCAGGAGGTAAGAGATGTGGTCGATAAATTCTTTGTTACTTTAGAGAATTATAAAACAACGTCTGGAATAAAACAGGAGAAGCATATTTGGTTTGACAGTCCTTCTTCAGAGCCAGAACTCAGTCAATCCCTTAAAAAACTCTCCTCAGCAGAGCAGGATGGTATATGTAAATGGGCAAAAGACCAACTTTCTCAGTGGTTCTCTCAACAAGAGCTTCAGACATTAACACCCGCTCAATACCAAAAGAAAAAATTAGAATCTCAAATAAGAGAAGAGAAAACAAAAGCATTGGAGGCACAGCAAGCAGCGACAGCACAGGCAAAGCTATTGCAACAACAACATCAAGGTCAACCTTTAGAGCAATACGTAACAAACCATAAGATCCAGCACGCACCCAGATATGTAAATGCTATGAAGAAGAGATGTCAGTCAGCAAAAGATTTAGCAGGAAAACTTTCAATTACTGAACAGCAAGCAGAAGATATCCTAAAACTTCCTGAGATGACTTGAGTTCTATCACTCAATACAAGAGAAACTTGATATGTGATTAGCATGGTAGCACCAGTACCACAGGCATTGGCTAACAAGCCAAAGAAGATGGAAATAATGGCGATCGCTATCTCCTCACAAACATCAGGAAACCCAGAAAAGCGTTCATAACTCAATTCAACGGAAAACTATCATGCCGATGAAAAAGAGATTATTCAGAAGACGAGGGCAAAAACCAAAACGCAAGGAGAGCAACACCAGTGTCAGACGAAAACGAGCCGTAGCCATCCAAAAAGCCGAAACTGCTGCTGCCAAACAGATGGGAGAAAAACCAGGTGCAGGCAATCAAAAAAGTCGGCGACAAGCCGCTGAAACTGCTGCTGCCGAAGCTGCAAAACGGCTAGGAATTCCCCTGACTCAAGAGGGAAAACTCAGCCGCAGAGAAGCCAGGAAAGCCGCTGAAGTGGCAGCAGCCAGGAGCATGGGAGAGCTTCCCAACCAGGAAAATTCTCAAACCAGACGACAAGCCGCTGAGATGGCTGCGGCAGAAGCCGCCAGACGGTTAGGCGTTGCCACAGAAAAAGCCGAGTCCGTGAGTGCGACAGAAGCCAGTCAAGCGGCTGAAATAGCGGAAGACAAAGCTTTGATAGATAGAACCGGGAAGCAACTGAAAAAAGACCGCAGAGAAGCCCACAAAGCAGCAGAAGCGGCGGCGATCGCGGCTGGCGCTCGATTCGGCAAAACTGTGAAAATTGCAGGTATTAAAAGTCGGAGGGAGGCGAGACTCGCCGCCGAAGCCGAAGCCAAAAGACAACGAGCAAAATAATAGAATCAAGTAGATGTTTACCGTTGATGGCGAATCGCGAAATCATCAACAATATTCGGCTCGTCTTCAACTATAAAGTGAGAAATTGTTCAGTTTTTACTGGTTACAGATTATGTGCGATCGCTTGTCCTCAGTAGAATAGCTGGAGATGGTTGTAGATGCGATCGGGGTGAGGAGAGAATGGGGGTAATGGTGGTGTAGATATGCGATCGCTCTCAAGCTGATGAAAAGGGAATTAGTGGCGAGGCGATCGACATTAAAGGCATAAATTAACTCGTCAAATCGTGAAGTTAATTTAATAAAAAACAGCTAACGCTGATAGGTGTGGGAAATCTTGCGAAAGAAACCTAACTCAGATGATTCAAACACTTATCGGGCTAAATTTTCAACTAACTTCCCAGCAAGAGGAAGCCCTCAAAAAGATTACTGAATTTCTAACTAGTTCCAAACGAATGTTCGGATTATTTGGATATGCTGGAACGGGAAAATCAACTATCGTCAATTTAGTAGCAGAACAATTAGTAAGTGCTGGAAAAAGGGTTGTATTTACAGCACCAACTAATAAAGCAGTGGGAGTGTTGCGACGGATGGCTGCTGAAAAAAAAGTACAGGGAGTAGATTTGATGACCATTCATCAATTACTAGGATTAGCTCCTGTTAAACAAGGACAGCAGAAAATTTTGAAACAAGTTTCACCATCGCTGCTTTATATGTACGATATCATCTTTCTAGATGAGTGCAGTATGGTGACAGAAGAACTGTGGAATATCATTGAAGAGAGAATCAATAATGCGCTACTATTGGGCAGTAATCGCCAACTTATTGTAATGGGCGACCCGGCTCAATTACCACCTGTAAATGAAGAGATAAACGAGAGAAAATCTCAATCTTTCAACGTACCTGATAAAGCAATTTTAACCGAGGTAGTCAGGCAAGGTACAGGTAGTCCATTGTTGGAATTTGTTACTGCTTGTCGCATAGCTGTGAAAAGCAAAAAGGTATTCGAGCCATTTTCAAAATTTAATCCAGATAAGAAGAATGGAGCATTTCTAGTCAAAGAACAAACTTTGTTGAAATATGCTTTAAAGAAGTTCTCTACCAAGTTTAATCAAGACCCTGATTGCTTCCGCATCCTTTGCTACAC
>JBAVZX010001073.1:0-1779 GCA_049589015.1 Phormidium sp.
CCATAACGGAGAACTGTCAACACTGCTGTACAAGGATTGACATCACTAGGTAACAAATTCTCGCCAATTAAAGCATTGAGGAAAGTGCTTTTTCCCCGTTTCATATCTCCCAAAACTAACAACCGAAATACACCCTTTTGAATGTTTTTTCTAGCTAAATCAATGTCTTCTATATCTTTAGCTAAACCTAATCCACCAGAAGCAGTTTCTCCTACAGTTTCAGATGTTTTCAGCGTAGCGGATATCTTACTCAAAGAATGAGCAAAATCAGTACGGGCTTTGGCGAGTTGATCCAAATCTCTAATAAAACTTCCAGATTCAGTTGTGTAAGTCATAATGATTATTAACCTAAGTAAAGTTCGTAGTAACGACTTCAGTCGTAATCAAACTGTTCGTAGTAGCGACTTCAGTCGTAATCTTCACTAAAGAGAAGGACTAAAGTCCTCACAATAAACAGGCGATAATCCAAATTTAACTTCACTACCTCGCTACTGCCAAGAGGGATTCAACATTAAATTAAGGTAAAAATACTTAAAAAGTAGTTATTAGAGTAAGTAACACTAACTTGACTCCTTACTTGTACCTCTGAAAGCACAGATGGATTATAAGGGGGAGTACTTTCATTAATGTTAAAAAAAGGCGAAAGGGGAACTGCAATTTTTGTACCGCAAGCGGAAACAGAAGCGGGACTAACGATCGGATAAACTGTTAGTAATAACAATTCTCCTATTTGGTGTCGCGACTAAACATTAATGTAAATGCCCAAAATGCGTTATTTTACCCAAAATTTTGCTGCATCCTATGATCTTATGGTCTATCCAACTTAGAATATGGCTATAAGTCCTAAGTATGAGGAATTAGCTATGGCAACCATAAATGATAATCAACAAAATGAGCAAATTGCTACTGTGTCTTCAACTTCTGAACCTGTGACTACTCGGATGCGACCTTGGGGAACTGTTACACTTCTAGAAGAAACCGATCGCTACAGGATTAATCGCATTGAACTTAAACCAGGTCATCATATTAGCACTCAAATGCACTATCATCGTAGCGAACACTGGATTGTAGTTTCCGGTACAGCTAGGGTTCTTTGTAGTGGGCAAGAAACACTCCTGATGCAAAAACAGTCTACTTATGTTCCGGCTTCTACTCCGCATCGGGTGGAAAATCCGGGAGTTATTCCCCTAGTTATGATTGAAGTTCAAAATGGAGAATATTTAGGGGAAGATGATATTATTCGTTTCCCAGAAGATCAAGATAGCCATTAGAATTTTTACCTTGATTTGGGAGAAAGGGGAAAGTATTTTTTTCAACCTCTACCCTTTCTCCTGAAGTTAAATCCAATTAACATGACGCAGCCAGGGCCAAATTCCTGTTTGTCTTCTCAGAGTAACGTTTTCACTATTTTCTGAGATCACATCTCTGAGTTCTTGATTTGTAAAATTGTAGCCCAATGTTTCCGCCATTTTAAGGAACTCTTCCGGGTTGCTAGCTGCTGTCATCTTTTCTCTTAAGGAGAAATCGATAGTCGCATCTTCTAGGAATTGATAGGCACTTTCTTTGGTCATTTTTTTTGGAAAATACCTTAATTAATAACAACTTACCTAATTTTACCTAAAACAGTATAACAATTACTATCGCAATTACAACCACAAAAATTCAAAATAAACCCGGTTTTGAGGGGTATAAATGGACATAGTAGCAATTTGTACCTACTAGCAACCGGGTTTATTCTCTATAATCGACGAAAATACGATATAATGTGACACTTTGGCA
>JBAVZX010001074.1:0-10138 GCA_049589015.1 Phormidium sp.
TCTGTTGTGAGTACAAATTTTTCTCCTAAACCCGCCCCTACAACACAAAACTCTCCCAGTCACTATTGGATATTAGCAACCCGAAACCCCATTTGACACTCATACTGATCGGGTTGGTTTTCGGAAAGTTTGCGAACTGCATGACCACAAGAGAGATGATCGCCTCTCCAGCGAGGTTGACCACTGCGATCGGCTAGTAAACAGCTTTGACAGACTGTTTGTGGAGCAATAACTTGATCTTCCATTAATATAACTAGCATTTGACAACTCCAGCGATCCCCACTGCACTGAATTTATTTTATGTCAAGTCTTTTGCTAGAAAGTGTAGAAACATACAGAGCTTAACAACTTGCAGCATAAATTTAACAAAACCGCCGAGTAAATTTACCAAAGAATTTCCTAAAGCTGTCTTAGTCCTATTGACACTCTCAGCGTCTAAAGACGCTGAGATTCTTAAGAGAGTTTAATTCTTAAAGGCTGTGCCAAACAGCCTCTACCAACTCCGTCAAGGCAAAGCCCTAACATTGTCGCTACTTTTCTGAGTATGTTAGCTGCACCATTGCAGTCAGCATTGATGTACCAATTGAGTAACCCAGTTCTATACAATCCACGTTTTACCCGTCTGCCAGATTCTTTCCACCCTTCAGGTTTTTCGCCGAACACAGGTAAAAAGTCTCTGTCTACAAATGAAGCTTTAGAAGTATACGACTCCTCAGTTTCAAAGAACTCAATCCCGTAAACTTCACATAATTGTTTAATTCTTTCTTTGAGTTTGGCTGTGGGGACAAAGACAAACTTTTGATTAGTTTTTGCCCCCATATTGGCTGAATTTTTTTGTCCAGTATTCCAACCAAACACAATTTTACCTATACCATTCATTAGGCAATGATTAACTACAATCCTCGCCGCTTTGTTAACTGAATCTCTCATTCTACGATGGCGTTTTTCAGTTATTCTAGCTAATCGATGCGACCAAAAGCCTTGAGGTTTCTTCTCTTTAATGGTTGAAACTGATTTGTTGTACCACTGATTTACAGACTTTAACCACTTTCCATCAACGATAAAGCTAGTCCCGGCATTGGAAACACAAGTCAACCAGTTATCAATGCCGTGATCAATGCCAAGAGCTTTGCTGGGATCTAAGATCGGCTTTTCAACTTCCAATTTGTAGATAAACTCAGCGTAGAAGCATCTGTTACGAGGCAAAATGCGAATCTCTTTAATGTCTGCAAACTTTAGATTACTAGGCATCGGAATATAAAAAGCATCTAATCCAAACCATGTTTTCACTCTAGAACCAAGAGGCAATCGTAGTAATCCATTCTTTAATTTCACGTCAGACGAAGGGAAAGTAACCATTTTAAGACTGTTCTTTTTGTATTTAGGTAACTTGGGTTGAATTCCATTACCAGACGCAAAAAGGCTATTTAACCGCTGAAAAGATTTGAAGGACTCAGCTACATTGATTAAGGTTTGTTGCGCGACGTGAGAATATAAAGCCCGAAAATGTGGATGACTTTTAAGCAGGTAGCTTAAATCATGCTTACCTATTATCTTGCCAGTCTTAAAATACAACTGCCTCGCGTAATAGATTCCACAGTTAGCTAGTTTATTTGACTCTTCACAAATAAATTCTAAGATTGCTCTTAGTTCTCTGTCTGGCTTAATTAACGCCTGTTGACATCCGTACATTGTTTTATTTGCGCTTTATACGTTATAGTCTAACAGAGATGAGTATAAAATGAGTATGGATAAACCAAAAAGATTAAATGTTAATCTGTCGATTAAGCGTTTTGAGAAATTAAAGGCTTATGCTGAATCAAAAGAGAAGACCTTGACACAGACTATTGAGGAGTGGATAGATAGATTGCCGAAGAACTCGCGTGGTTAAAACCACTCGTTCGTTTTAACTCAGGTCTAAAGACACTGAGGAAAGCAAACATCTCGCTATTTCTTATCAATCGGCGTTATGATCGAGTACGCCTAATTCAATATTGAAATTGTCTGGGAATTTGCTTCGTGACACAATCTAACTTAGAATTTTTAGCCCAAACCGATCCCTTGGTTGCAGAATTAATTCAAAAAGAACTCCAGCGCCAACGGGATCACTTAGAATTAATTGCCAGTGAAAACTTTACCTCGGCAGCGGTTTTGGCGGCGCAAGGTTCCGTTTTAACCAATAAATACGCGGAAGGTTTACCTGGTAAGCGTTACTACGGTGGTTGTGAATACATTGACCAAATTGAGCAGATCGCGATCGATCGAGCCAAGCAAATGTTTGGTGCGGCTCATGCTAACGTTCAACCTCATTCTGGCGCTCAAGCTAATTTTGCGGTGTTCCTCTCTTTACTGCAACCAGGTGACACAATTATGGGGATGGATTTGTCTCATGGGGGACACCTGACTCATGGTTCGCCAGTGAACGTTTCAGGAAAATGGTTTAAAGTTTCTCACTATGGCGTAAGTCAGGAAACTGAGCAGTTAGACTATGACCAAGTTTTGGACTTAGCTAAACAACATCGCCCCAAATTAATCATCTGCGGTTATTCTGCTTATCCCAGAATTATTAAATTTGACAAGTTCCGGGAAATTGCGGATGCGGTGGGAGCTTATTTAGTCGCGGATATTGCTCACATTGCGGGATTGGTCGTTACCGGACATCATCCTAACCCGATTTCTTACTGTGATGTTGTGACTACGACAACTCACAAAACCTTACGGGGGCCAAGAGGTGGTTTAATTCTGACTCGTGACCCAGAACTAGGGAAAAAGTTGGATAAAGCGGTTTTTCCGGGGACTCAAGGTGGGCCATTGGAGCACGTAATTTCGGCTAAAGCGGTGGCGTTTGGGGAAGCTTTAAAACCGGAATTTAAGACATATTCGGGTCAGGTAATTGAAAATGCCAAGACGATGGCTAATCAATTAGTAAATCGGGGCTTTAAGATTGTTTCTGGTGGAACAGATAACCACTTGATGTTGGTGGATTTACGCAGCATTGGCATGACTGGCAAACGTGCAGATCAATTAGTTAGTGGTGTAAATATTACGGCTAATAAAAATACAGTTCCGTTTGATACTGAGTCGCCTTTTGTGACTAGTGGTTTAAGGTTAGGTTCACCTGCGATGACGACAAGAGGAATGGGAACCGCTGAATTTACAGAAATTGCCGATATAATTGCCGATCGATTGCTAAATCCAGAAGATGAAGCAATCGCTCAGGATTGTCGCTTGCGGGTAGCTTCGTTATGCGATCGCTTCCCCTTGTACCCTCACCTCTCGATTCCAGTACCAGCAATGGTTTAAGGACAGAAAACTTTTTCTCTTTCTGTCTTGGGCTATAATCCCTGGAACCGTGAAGCTCTGAAATGTAGTAGACTCTGCCTGACGCTTGTTTGTCGAACTCCTACTGATTTCAGATGCCTTACTTGTACCATCTGATTGCCTTACTAGTCTCCGCTTTGGTCGTCCTCTCGACTACGCCAATTGTGAAAAAATTTGGCCTGCAAAGCGGCTTATTTGACGTACCAGATAAACGTAAAGTTCACCAACGTCCGATGGTGCGCTTAGGTGGTGTTTCCATCTTTCTAGGTACCTTCGCAGCACTTCTAGTCGTTTGGTGGTCTGGAGGCTTCGTAGATGCGAAAGGCGCAATCCTACCTCCGAGTGAAGAATATGAAATTTGGGGAGTCACTCTTGGGGGTCTAGCTTTCTTCCTAATCGGTTTAGCAGATGATTTATTTGGTTTATCTGCTTTTACTCGACTACTAGTGGAAGTAATTGTGGCTAGTTTAGCCTGGAAAGCTGGTGTTCAAATTGCTTTCCTCTCGATGCCCTTGATCGGATTGGTGAATTTGCCCCCCTGGATTAGCTTAATCATCACTGTGATCTGGTTGGTGGGTATGGTAAATGCAACCAATTGGATTGATGGATTAGATGGATTAGCGGCTGGTGTTTCGGCAATTGCAGCGGTAGTAATGCTGCTTGTCTGCCTATTTATGGGACAACCAGCCGCAGCGTTAATTGCTGCTGCCCTTGCAGGGGGATTAATTGGCTTTTTGCGCTATAACTTTAATCCAGCCCAAATTTTTATGGGTGATGGGGGGGCTTATTTTGTCGGCTTTACTCTGGCTGGTGTGGGGGTAATTGGCTTAGTCAAAACTACCGCAGTGACTTCTGTGGTGTTGCCTTATTTAATTTTGGCGGTGCCAATTTTGGATATGTCAGCGGTGATTCTCGATCGCCTACGTCGCGGAAAATCGCCTTTTAAACCTGATAAACGCCATTTACACCATCGGTTACTAGAAGTTGGTTTGTCTCACCGAATGTCGGTGATATTTATTTATTCTTTGACGATTTGGGCAGGTAGTCTAGCATTAGCTTTTGCTGGCATACCTTTTGGCAAAATTTATGTTCTGGGTGCGACATTGCTGCTAATTTATCCAGCGGTGAAAGTTTGGCAACAGGTCGCCAGAATGAAGAAGGAAGGGTGAAACAAAAAGCATGGCTGCGGAAATTATTTGTGTGGGAACTGAGTTATTACTGGGAGATATTTTAAATACGAATGCCCAGTTTTTGGCGCAGCAGTTGGCTGATTTGGGAATTCCTCATTACTACCAAACGGTGGTGGGAGATAATCCAGAACGGTTAAAACAAGTAATAGCTATTGCTAGTGAGCGATCGCAAATCCTGATCTTCACTGGCGGCTTAGGCCCAACTCCTGATGATTTGACTACAGAAACGATCGCCCAATTTTTCGGCAGTCCTCTAGAGGAAAAACCAGAAATAATCGCCGATATTACCCGAAAATACGCCCATCGGGGTCGCGAAATGACCCCCAGCAACCGCAAGCAAGCCCTCATACCTCAAGGTGCAGATATTTTACCTAACCGTTTGGGTACTGCACCTGGGATGATTTGGCAACCTCGCCCAAATCTAACGATTTTCACTTTTCCAGGGGTGCCTTTGGAAATGCGGCAAATGTGGCAGGAAACTGCTGTCCCTTTTCTCAAAAGCCAAGGTTGGGGAAAGGAAATTATTTACAGTCGTCATTTAAGGTTTTGGGGAATTGCCGAATCTGCTTTGGCGGAAAAGGTTGACCATTTACTCAACCTGCCTAACCCAACGGTTGCTCCTTATGCGAGTAAAGGAGAAGTCAAGCTGCGAGTTTCCGCGAAAGCAGTTTCGCCCCAAGAAGCCGATCGCTTAATTCAACCAGTGGAGGCGGAAATTCGCCAAATTGCTGGTTTAAATTATTTCGGTGCTGATGATGATTCTTTAGCTTCAGTGGTGGGTAAATTGCTACAAGAAAAGGGGGAAACTCTCTCTGTGGCTGAATCCTGCACTGGGGGAAGTTTGGGAAGTATGCTGACTTCTGTTTCTGGTAGTTCGGCGTATTTTATGGGCGGCGTGATTTCCTACGATAATCAAGTGAAAATTTCCCTGCTGGGTGTGAGTCCAGAGGATTTGGCCCAAGTGGGGGCGGTGAGTGATACTGTGGCTCAACAAATGGCGCAGGGTGTGCGATCGCGTCTTGGCACGACTTGGGCACTGAGTATTACTGGCATTGCTGGGCCTGGTGGGGGAACAGAATCCAAGCCCGTCGGTCTAGTTTATATTGGGTTAGCAGGGCCAAATGGTTTAGTGCAGAGCTTTCAACATCGCTTTAATTCCCTGCAAGACCGGGCTTTAATTCGTCATATCAGCGCTTGTACTGCTCTCGACCACCTGCGACGACAACTTTTGTCCACAAATTGAGAAATTATTAATAAACCTTAATCTATTTGAATTTTTAGTTATGATTAAAGAAACAGCTTGAAACAGAGTTTACCGAATTTTAATCGGGTAAGCAGTGTTTAGTATATTTTTATACTGAAAACAATCTGGTTTTGAGCAAATAAATACACAGTTAATACCGCGTCTTCCGTGGCATCGGGCCAAAGGCTAAATAGTATCGAAGGAGTCATAGGTTCAATGGACTTTATAGAACAACTACTGGACACATTAAAAGAATGGGCGCGTAAAATTATGGATTTGGTTCTAGGGCCAGAAGCAGAACCAGAACCGGAACCAATTCCCATTCCAGTAGATCAACCATATCGTCGTCGCTAGTCCTTCTAAAAGTCTAGACATTTGGAAAAAAAAATTAGTATTTTAGTACTGCACGGCCCCAATCTAAATCTCCTGGGAAAACGCGAACCGGGAGTTTATGGGACTGTAACTTTGGATGAAATTAACCAGCTGTTAGAACGGGAAGCGGAAGCCTTACAGGTGACAGTTTCGCCTTTTCAGTCTAATCATGAAGGCGCGTTGGTTGATGCAATTCATGCTGCAATGGGGCAACATCAAGGGTTGTTAATTAATGCTGGTGCTTACACTCATACTAGTGTGGCGATTCGAGATGCGATCGCAGCTGTCGCAATTCCAACGGTAGAAGTTCATTTAAGTAACATTTACAAACGTGAAGAATTTCGCCATCATTCTTATATTGCGCCAGTAGCAATCGGACAAATTAGTGGTTTTGGTGCCCAAAGTTATTGGCTAGGATTAATTGCCTTAGTCAACCATTTAAAAAGGCTGTAACCATATACTAAAAAGTTAAATTTACCCAATATAGAGTTATCGTAAAGGTAGAGCAAATACCTGTAAAATTGATGCGGTACTCCCTTTTGAGTAGGTTTCGAGGTGCTTTTTTAGGCACTATATTTGGAGAAATTGTTGGTGCTTATGGCGACGCTTGGCAATTAGGCATAAAACAACAGAGTCAGCAACCTTGTAGTACAGGACGTTTGGTGGTGCGTGGTACTGAAGGTTTGATTCGGCGTGGCAGGTTGGATTTAGCTGATTGGTGTGAAACTCCAGAATCAACTATTCAGAATGATTCCGAAAAACGCCCAGAAAATTTGGTTAAGGAAATTAATTTGGCGAGTATTACTACGCCTGATTATCCGGGAATAAAAAGAACTAGTGGTGATATTCGGGCGATTATTTCGACAGTACCAGTGGCGCTGTTTTTTCATGAAGATGAGGCGAAGTTAAGGCAGAATTTACAACAAGTGGCTGATGTTTGGCAAGATGATTCGGTGTTGAAAGATGGGACTTTAGCGATCGGATATGCGATCGCCTTAACCTTAAAAGAAAAACTAAATCCTGCTACTTTAATTACGGAAACCATTAATTATTTGGATATGGAAACTTCCCTAGTTCAGCAACTTAGGCAAGTGGAAGTTTTATTAGCAGAAGGTGCTGGATTAGAAACTACTTTAAAAACTTTAATTCCTCGCGGTACAACAACACCACCTAATACTCCAGTGGCGTTAGCTTTTTACTGTTTTTTAAGTACGATTGAAGATTTACGGCTTTCGGTAATGCGTGCTTCAAGATGTCCGCAACCACAGGTAACAAGTGCGATCGCAGGTGCGTTATCTGGTACATTCAACAGTATAGCTGGTGTACCCGTAGCATGGCGTTTGGCATTAGGAAAACAACCCGCTGATAACTCGCCTTTAACAGAACTTTGGGGACTTAATTCGGAAGCTGAATTATTAAGATTGGCGGCGCGTCTTTTAGCAGCTTGGTCAGGCGTTTATAATGCAGATAAGTTTCTCATTGATACAACACAAGTTGCAGCAATAGCTGCACCAAAAGTGATCAAACCACGATGATTTCAGATTCACAATTTTGATTGAAAGAGTGTTTTTTAAGGATGAGAGTCACTGTGTCAGAAGAAAGAAATCCGCAACTTCCTCCTACTACTGCTATCCAAAACTTGCTTCAGTTAACATCAGGCGCTTGGTTTGAATATCCGGTAAGAGTTCAACCACATCATACTGATTATGGTGGGGTTGTTTGGCATGGTTCTTATCTTGCTTGGTTGGAAGAAGCTAGGGTAGAATGTTTGCGATCGATCGGCGTTGATTTTGCTGATTTAGTTGCTTTAGGTTGCGATTTACCAGTTGTCGAACTTTCGATTCGTTATCATCGACCATTAAGATTAGGAATGACCGCAGTTGTCAAGGCAAAAATGGGAGAAATCGATGGTGTAAGGTTAAATTGGGATAACCAAATTCAGTCTTTAGATGGCGAAGAATTGTATGTTACAGCAAGGGTGACTTTGGTAGCAGTTGACAGAGAAAAAGGTAAAATTCTGCGTCAATTACCGCCAGCTGTAGAAACTGCTTTTGCCAAGTTGACTGGAAAGGTTTAGAAAATACTATCTTTAATTCAAAAGCTTGTAGAGACGTTATATATAACGTCTCTACAATATGGGTAATCAAGCTAATATGATATTATTGATTTGGTTGTTGCCAAATTAGTTGGGGAAGTTCGGTAATTTTTTGCCAAAGTTGAGTGGGGCCAATGCCAAAGATTAGTTGTAAGATTAAAACAATTATGGCGATAGTAAGGGCAGTTTGAAGGGTGGCTTTGACAACTTTAATTAACCAGGTAAATACTAAGAATGTGACGATTAAAGCGGCAATTAAAACAATTAATTGTACTGGCATAACAAGTTTTTAGATTAATTATAGGGAGGTCTGTTCTTCCAAGGTTCAGTCATTGCTTTTATTCAATCAGTCTGGAAAACATCCGGCAAATTACGAGAACCATTAATAACTCGCAAAATTTCAATGCCATCGCCGACAATTTGATAAAAGATGATGTATCCCATCAATGGCACACCGCGTAAATTAGGGGCTAATTGTGAATACGATCGTCCCAAGTAAGGATACTGGGCGAGATGCTGACATTTTTTACCAAATTCTTCCACAAAACGATCTCCGGCATCTATACTTTGCGCCAAAAAGTAATCGGAAATTTCGGATAAATCTCGACTCGCTTCAATCGTAATCAGCAAGGGATTCATACAATGACTTCTCTGGCTTTTTTCACTTTATCTCTAAGTTGCGCTAGTACATCTTCTGCATTTAATACTTCACCGCGTTGCGCCTGTTCTCTTGCTATGTCAATTTTTTTCCGAGTTTCTTCAACCCAAGCTAAATAGTTTGGATTGTTGTTGGTATGTGATTGAGTAAGATCGTCAATTAATAACAGTAAGGCTGTGTTAATTGCTTCTTCAAGGGATGAATATTGCCCTTGCTTTACCAAAGTTTCAAGGATTTGGGTTTGTTCTTGGCTTAATGTGATTTGCATTGTTACCTCTGATTGCTTCTGCCAAAATTTTTGTGAAATTAGCGATCGCATTTCCCCCATTTTACTTTGGATAAAAGCGATACGTGCTACGCACACGCTACGCGATCGCTAATATTATCCCATCAATTCAGTAGCTTCTTGTAAAACTTGAGTAATTTCAGGTTTAAAAGAAGCGATTATGTGATTTAGTGGTAAAGATAAATAATTAGGGACTTATCAGGAATGTGCAGGTATGGCAAAATTTCCGAGCGAACTTGAGGAAACTATCTGGCAGTTAAAACGTCAGTTGTTAGATATCATTGATACAGCAACAGCAGCAGAATTGAGCCTCTTTGAACTGGTGGGAGAAACGAGTGACACAATACAATTTTTGGATGAACTGAAAAGTGTAGCTGAACGTGCAACACCTTGGTTTTCTCGCTTGTCTAATTTTCAGCTACGCATTGCTGAGGCTCAACCAGCGATAACGGCTGATATGCTAAACTTAGTAAATCAATCAATTGAACGCATCCAAATGGAAATTCCAGCGATGACGCAGAGTATTCAAGAAGTGAAAACGGAGTGGAATTTGCCATGACTAACAAACCCCATATTCCTGATGCTGAAACAGCAAAGAGATTATTGGCTAATTTGCGCCGCAGTCGTTTAGCGATGGAAGCAGCTACCCTGGAATTAGAAAACATTACGATGCAGTTAGAAAATGATAATAGACAAAGGCGTTTAGTACGACTAAAACAAGCGATTAAGGATGCTGATACTGGGTTGATTGTTTGACATTAATTTATATATAATTCCTGATGCAAAGCTAGGTAATGACGGTAATCATTTGCCCATTCTATAAATAAGGCATCATCTGACAATAATCCCTGATTATATAGATTAAAAAATTCTTCAGAGTCCATTTTTTGCTGGTTTTCGTACAAGCTTAGTCGCTTGGCAACGGTAACTAAGGCATCTAATAGTGATGTATATTGAATTGTTTGTTTACGCA
>JBAVZX010001075.1:0-1780 GCA_049589015.1 Phormidium sp.
GGGTAACTATTAGGATTTTCAATCATCAATCCCTCACTGATAACTGCTGCATTCAACTCATTGTCTGCGGATACAAAGATGATAGGAGGTAATCCATTAGCGATGCAAAGAGAGTTAACTGCACGACTAGCAGCTAGTTGGATAGCGTCATAACCTCTTAATCCATAAGTTTCTGACAATACCATTCCCGAATTAATTATAGTTTCTGTAATTTCAATAATTTGATAGTCTTTCTGTAAATCAGCTTTAAACTGGTTGCGTATTAAGGTTGCATCTGTAATGTTAATACTTCCACTGCGCGATCGGCGCGTAATTGCAGCAATAATTTCTACACCAGTTATTGCTGCAATGAATACCTCATTATTAAGAGTAGGATCGAATATTTCTAAAACCCAAGCCGAGCCAATTTCGCTAATATAACGCTTAACCAATGCACTACTATCTATGAAGTAAATTGTCATCTAACGCCGTTCCTCAATGATAGTTTCAGAAACAGCTTTTCCTTCGATGTCAATTAATTTTTTCTCAGCGATCGCTTGATATGCAGGATGCTTAATCTGCTTAACTAATCCAGAATTAATTAGAGCTTTGTGAAATGCTGCTTTCTTAAGAGTATCTTCGCGTTCAGCAAGATATTTTTGAACTGTTTCATTAAGCTGTTTAATTTCTTCTATTTCAAGTGTTTCAAGTTGTTTAAGTATTTGATTTAAAGTTGTTGTTGCCATATTTTTATTGTTAAATAATTGGATATTGGATGATAGCGCAATTATAACATACGGAAATTTAATTGAAATTATTAGTCATCTATTCTATTTCAAATGCTTGTCTAACAACTTTTGTAGCAAATTCTCAGATACCCAAAAAGATGTATTTTGTAAGCTTTGGATTGTCACAGATAAGTCGATTAGCTTCATCGTTGCGGCTCGATCTAATATTCCGAGAATACCTGCGATCGCCAAGCCTCTATCTTTGGCAATCCGTCTTGCTTTCATGTCGTCCAACAGAAGCAAATCTGCTTTGAGTTCCTGCGCTAAAAGAATAGCTGCGCTTTCTCCTGGATCTAGTAAATCTGCGATCGCATCCGAAGTTTGGCTAACAGATTGAATTTTTAGCCAGTTGGGTGGATTGTTAATCCAAGCTTGCACAGGCGATGGAGCAAGTGGATCGGATAGCTCATTGTGAACAGCTTGAGGAATGATAATTTGCTGAAATAATTTAGGCAGTAGGTCGATTTCCCCAATCAAAATTAGATAGTTGATCGGAGAGGTATTGGAAACAATAATCATTCACTTCCTAGTAAGTTACTAATCGTTTGGATATCTTCTTCTAGATCTTCTTCAGTGTATGGTAAGTAAGCTTGTTCTTGTTTCAGAAATTGATATGTTTCCCATCGAGAAGAAAAGTTCAGCATTCGGTTAACTTCCGCTGCTCCAATTCTACCTTGACGATAGTAATCGGCTGCAATCAGTTCTAAAACTCTGCGGGAAATGTTGGTGCGTTGTAGTTGTAGTTGCTCGGCGATCTCATCGGGAAATTCAAGGGTAATTTGCATAAGTTATATTCCTGAGATTTATGTTTAAGAGGTTAGTGATTTTTGGTCATCAAAATCATCGGTCATCGGGATAGCGTAATTATAACTTAAATCCGATCGCACATTTCACCCAACAAATGCGTCGCATTTACTAATCTTCAAAAAACATTGTTGTAGAGACTAATCTTCAAAAAACATTGTTGTAGAGACTAATCTTCAAAAAACATTGTTGTAGAGACTAATCTTCAA
>JBAVZX010001076.1:0-1940 GCA_049589015.1 Phormidium sp.
AACTAAAACCGCCCGACTTATTATTGTATGACCAATATTGAGTTCTTCCATACCTTTAATTGCCGCAACGGGGTAAACATTCCAATAAGTTAGTCCATGTCCGGCGTTTACCCTTAAATTAGAAGCGATCGCCATTTCACAACCTTTCTCTAAAACCGCCAGTTCTTTCTCCCGACTCGCCTCATCATGCGCCTCGGCGTACTTCCCCGTATGCAACTCAATAAACTTAGCTTTTACCTTAGCAGATGCGGCAATTTGGGCTTCATCCGCATCAATAAACAAACTTACCGGAATCCCCGCACTTTGCAATTTATCTACTACCAGAGTCATGCGATCGACCTGTCCCGCAATATCCAGTCCGCCTTCAGTCGTCACTTCTTCCCGTCGTTCCGGGACTAGAGTCACATAATCGGGTTTGATATCGAGAGCGATCGCCACCATCTCATCAGTCGCCGCCATTTCCAAGTTTAAATGAGTGCGAACCGTTTGCCGCAACAACCGCACATCTCGATCTTGAATATGTCGCCTGTCTTCCCGCAAATGCACAGTAATCCCATCCGCACCCGCCAACTCCGCCAAAACCGCCGCTGCTACCGGATCTGGTTCCACAGTCCGACGTGCTTGGCGAATCGTCGCCACATGGTCGATATTAACACCGAGCGTAGGCACTTTTCACTCTCCATCAACCTCGAATCATCCGTTTTTCATCTTACTAGAAACAGAGTCATTAGACTTATTTTTTGATTCAGATTGTTGAGAATAAAATCACGGGCTACCTTAAGAGACAAATTCCGTGAGATAATTTTAGATAAGACTACACTATCAGATCAACCAACCCTAATAAATTGCTCTAAATTTATTTTTTAGAGAAAACTCTAATGAATTTTGATATTCGTACTATTGTTCTTCTGGGCGCAGTTATATTATTTTTGCAAAATATACCTTTAATTTTACTGTCTGCACTGGCTAATCGATATAAAGGGATTAACTATTGGTTGCTTGGCAATATACTAGCTGCCCTGGGGTATTTTCTCATAGTCTTTCGCGGAGTTGTTTCTGATTTTTTTTCGATTATTATTGCTAATATATTAATAATTGCTGGGTATTCTTTTGCTTTGCAAGGTATCTCATGCTTTACCGAACAAAATTTTCCACGCTATTGGATTTTGGCTTTGAACAGTGTTTTTTGGGTGATTCATTTCCATTTTACTTATACTCTAGCTTCTCTTTATTTACGAATAATTAATGTCTCTTGGATTGCTTTTATAATTAGCGGATTTTCTGGTTATCAACTACTAAACAATAAAGATCAAAGGCTGCTTATTTCCAGCCGTTTTACCGCGATTATCTTTTTACTCCAGAGCAGTCTTACATTAGCTCGAATCATAGTGACACTGAGCGATAAACTTTCAAATTCGTTATTTGCGCTTAATCTTGACGGGTTTCAAGTTTTTTATTTTATAGCAAGTTTCATCAATAGTTTTTTGATGACAGTGGGATTCATCACGATGGTTTGTCAAAGACTCTATCAAGACCTAAATACTTTAGCAGAATGCGATTTTCTGACTAATATTTTAAACCGCCGTGCTATAGAACATCAAATCGATCGAGAAATTGCTTATTGTCAAAGAGAAAACCGGAAAATAACTTTAATTTTAATGGATATCGATCGCTTTAAATTAATCAATGACAACTATGGGCATGATAGCGGAGATCTGGTTCTGAAGAATTTTACACAAACCCTAACTCTGATCATCCGACAAGAAGATCTTTTAGGTCGATGGGGAGGAGAAGAGTTTCTCATTGTTTCCAGAGTGGATAATGTTGAAGATGCTGTTATTTTAGCAGAAAGATTACGAAATGCTATCCAAAATGAAAAACTGATTGTACATCATACTATTATTAAATATACTGTCAGCTTGGGAGTTGCTGTTTATGGT
>JBAVZX010001077.1:0-4400 GCA_049589015.1 Phormidium sp.
CTCTGGTACTGTCTGCATCGTCTCTTTAATTCGGTTGATATAAGTAGGTCGTGGCGAAATGAAAGAAGAGCTCAGCATCCTAGTACAAGCTCAATATCCTCTGATCTACCTCGTAACCTCCGAGGAAGAGCGGGCAGAGCAGGCAATTGCGACAATCGCACAGATGAGGCCCCCAAAAAGGGTGTTTGTGTGGACAGTAACGCAGGGCATGGTCGAATACGGTCAGCCGCGCAGCGTGCAACACAATACAGTCTCACCGCAAGCAGCGATTGAGTGGGCAATGAATCGGCAGCAGCGAGACCCCCAGCGAGATTCTAGTATTTTCATCTTCAAAGATCTGCATCCGTTTTTCACCGATCCACAGACAACACGATGGCTTCGGGATGCGATCGCCAGCTTTAGGGGCACTCAGAAATCCATTATCCTGATGTCCCCGGTGCAGACCATTCCGATTGAGCTGGAAAAGGAAGTTGTAGTTCTAGACTTCCCGCTACCGGACATGGCAGAACTGAATCAGGTATTGACCCAGCAGCTAGAGCAAGGTGGACGGGGCAGAAAGGTAAGTACGGAAGCTAGAGAAAAGCTATTACGTGCTGCCTTAGGTCTAACCAAAGATGAAGCGGAAAAAGTTTACCGCAAAGCTCAAGTTACATCTGGTCGCCTGACCGAAGCCGAAGTTGACATCGTACTTTCTGAGAAAAAGCAAATCATCCGCCGCAATGGGATTCTGGAGTATATCGAAGAAGATGAAACAATCAATGCGGTAGGTGGCTTAGAAGAACTGAAAAAATGGCTAATGCAGCGCTCTAATGCTTTCACCGAGAGAGCGAGAGAGTATGGCCTACCCCAACCAAAAGGGATGTTAATTCTGGGCGTACCCGGTTGTGGTAAGTCGCTAATTGCTAAGACTACCTCTCGGCTTTGGGGTTTGCCACTATTGCGCCTAGACATGGGTAGAGTGTATGACGGCTCAATGGTAGGGCGATCGGAAGCCAATCTCAGGAACGCTTTAAAGACCGCAGAATCGATTTCTCCAGCCATTTTGTTTATTGATGAATTAGACAAAGCTTTCGCCGGAAGTGCGGGTTCTGCTGATTCGGATGGTGGTACTTCTAGTCGGATTTTTGGTTCTTTCCTTACCTGGATGCAAGAGAAAAACTCTCCAGTGTTTGTGATGGCAACAGCAAACCGAGTAGAACGTTTACCCGGAGAGTTTTTAAGAAAGGGACGCTTTGACGAAATTTTCTTTGTAGACCTGCCAAATGCAGAAGAACGTCAAGAAATTTTCCAAATTCACCTCACCAAACGCCGTCGAGAAATCGCTCGCTTTGACCTCGATCAATTGGCAAAAGTGTCCGATGGCTTTTCCGGTGCAGAAATTGAGCAAGCGCTAATCGCTGCAATGTATGAAGCGTTTGCCCAAGAAAGAGAATTCACGCAGTTGGACATTATCGCCGCAATTAAGGCTACGCAACCACTATCTCGGACTATGACTGAACAAGTCACAGCCTTGAGAGATTGGGCAAGACAGCGTGCCAGACCAGCTGCCTCCTCCGTTGCTGAATATCAGCGAATGGAGTTTTGAAAAGCTTTCTCCTGCTCCCAACAGGAGGAAAGGCTAGCTTAAGCTAGCAGTGTCAGATCAAAAACCAAATGTTGTTGTTTGTTTCTACTTTCTCTAGGAGGAATCCCAATGTCTCACTTTAGCACACTGCGTACCAAAATCACCGATGCTGAAATCCTGAAAACTTCCTTGCGCGACCTGGGCATCTCTGTCAAGAGCAATGCAGATGTTCGTGGTTACAATGGACAGCGGGTTCGTGCTGACTTGGTTGCAGTTCTCGAAGGCGAATATGACCTGGGTTGGTCTCGCAACAGCGATGGTACTTATGACCTGATTGCTGATTTGTGGGGCGTTGCGAAGAAGCACAACCAAACCGAACTTATCAATTCTATCAATCAAAAGTATGCTGTGAACAAGACTTTGGCTGAAGTTAAGCAGCGTGGTCTGCAAAATGCCAACGTCAAACTAGTAGTGCAAAAATAATTGCTCTGCGCGTTCCCAAGCTCACGGGTTAACTGCTGATGTTAGCCCGTTTCTCTACTCAACAGCAGATCAGAGAGATGGAATTATATTGTGGATTAAAAAGGCCAGCGGCTAGAAAGCTGGCCTTTCTCGTGGGATTCCAGAAACCCAGTTTCTTCAATCTTTAAGAAACTGGGTTTTTGGGTAATCTTTAAGCAACAGCGGCAACAGCTTGAGGCCAACGACCCATTGCTTTACCGACGACTGAGAGTTCTTGCATTAAGGAATCAAAGCGATCGGGCGTGAGAGATTGTGGCCCATCAGATAAAGCCTTAGCGGGGTTGGGGTGAACTTCAATCATTAAGGAGTCGGTGCCAATGGCGATCGCAGCTTTTGCCGTATCTGGCACATAAGTTGCCCAACCAGTACCGTGACTGGGGTCAATCATAATTGGTAAATGAGTTAATCTCCGCAACACGGGCACCACTGCCAAATCTAAAGTATTGCGAGTGTATTGACGGTCAAAAGTCCTTATTCCCCGTTCGCAAAGAATCACATTCGGATTACCTGCGGCTAACACATATTCAGCTGCCATCAACCAATCTTCAACTGTAGCCGCCATTCCCCGTTTCAACAACACGGGTTTTTCTTGAGCGCCCACTTTTTTGAGTAAAGAAAAGTTTTGCATATTGCGGGCACCAATTTGCACCACATCTGTCACTTCTACTATCCTGTCTAGTTCAGCAGCATCCATGACTTCTGTAATGATCCCTAAACCAGTTTCTTGTCTAGCCGCTGCTAAAAACTCTAAAGCACTTTCTCCGTGACCTTGGAAAGCATAAGGGGAAGTCCGAGGTTTATAAGCACCACCCCGGAGAAACTGCGCCCCAGCTGCTTTAACTCGCCGTGCAGTTTCAACAATCATTTCTTCATTTTCCACGGAGCAAGGCCCAGCTACGAATACCAAAGGATGGTGTAAACCAAAGTAAACAACACCATTGGGAGTAGATACTGGTACTTCACTAGCTTCTCCGTGACGGTACTCTATACTAACCCGTTTGAAAGGCTGTTCTACGCGCAGGACTTGTTCAATCCAAGGACTAATTTCCTGCAATTGTAAAGGGTCTAGGTCAGCTGTTTCACCAACTAAACCAATTACTACCTTGTGCTTACCGACAATTGGTTCTGGTGTCAGTCCCCAGCTGCGTAATTCTTCATTAATGCGGGCAATTTCACCCTCTGGTGCACCGACTTTCATTACTACAATCATGTGAAAATTCCCTGTTAACTCACTTGGGTTTTACTTTAATTTAGGTAGCCGCTAGTGCAGGATGAAGATGAAAGGCTAAAGTTGTTCAGAGAAAAATCGAGTTTTAACTCACTAAGCTGTGCCAGTACACTTCATCCTTAAGTACGGCTTATCATTTATAATCCTGGCAATTACTCGATTTAAGGAAATTTTCGGTTTCGCAGGGCTAATCTCAGATTAGTTTTTCTGCTTTGCCGATTCGCTTTGCGATCCGCTTTTGCGGAATCGCCATGCTTCTGTCAAACGTCCAAAATTGGTGCTAAACTCTGGCCAACCGAAAATGCTTCCTGGTCTTTCTTCATCCCAAGATGCCGAGATTGCCCCATAGCTTAATCCCAAAACGCTTAAACCGAAAAAGCCCATGCTGACTAGCACAACTGCGGTATTCGGCAGTGAGAACCAAGCATGAGTAATCACAAAATAACTAATAATGAAAGTGGAAATGCCAAAAACTGCGGGAATACCAGAAAATAATCCCATCCGCCGCAGCATTCTTTGGCTAACAGCAGCTGGGATTGCCGTTTGCTCTTTGGAACTAGTTTTCCTTTCAGCTTGGCTTTTCGCCTCCACTGCATTTACAGGTGGTTTCTTTGGCGTTTTTTTGCGATTCTTTTTCGGCTCAAAAGGTAAGCGTTCCTTACCGGATGAAGCATCCAGCGGATTACGACCAGATTCTTGATTGGATTTAGATTCCCCGGACATATTCTTTAACCACGAATGCCCAAGCGACCGATTAAAGCTTGATAGCGTTGTTGATCCTGTTTATTAATGTACGACAACAGGCGTTTCCGTTGACCAATCAGTTTTAACAGTCCTCTTCTGGAGGAATGGTCTTTTTGATTACCTTTCAGGTGTTCGCTGAGGCGGTTAATCCGTTCGGTTAGCATGGCAATTTGCACCTCTGCGGAACCTGTATCAGTTTCGTGGACTTGGTAATCAGTAATTAGTTGGTGTTTACGCTCTTGAGTCAGGGCCATGAATGAAATCTATTTTATTAATTCAGCAGTCTACTATATTATCACAGTTGACTGATGGATATTGAGTTCGTTGTAAGCACTGAAGTGC
>JBAVZX010001078.1:0-3769 GCA_049589015.1 Phormidium sp.
CTATTAATCTCTATTGATAACAAAAAAAAGATTTTTTTCCTTAAGATCTGATAATTAAAATAACTTAATATCGGTTGCTTGGGCAGTGGAAATTACTACTTTGTTGATTGTTTGAAAACGCTTTACTTTGTAGTTATTGGTACGTTACAATCTTCAGGAAAATCTAGAGATAATCAACTTTAATTATTTTCTTATATGTCCATAATTCCGCTGTCATTTGAGGCTATGTTGGCCGCCAAAAATATTAGTTTAATCGCTACTGATATGGATGGCACTTTAACCAGGCATGGTAAATTTACGTCATCTTTACTCCAGGCTTTAGAAGCATTAGCAGCAGCCAAAATTTCTGTATTGTTAGTAACTGGTCGATCGGCTGGTTGGGTACAAGGTTTAAAAAGTTATTTGCCTGTGACAGGTGCGATCGCAGAAAATGGCGGAATATTTTTCCCCAGCAACAGCGAACAACCAAAACTTTTAACACCTATTGCTGATTTAATTACTCACCGTCAACAATTAGCCGCCACCTTTGCATATTTAAAATCTCACTTTCCCCAAATTAAAGAATCTACTGATAACCCTTTCCGCCTCACTGACTGGACATTTGATGTCCAAGGTTTAACAACTGCCGAATTACAGCAACTAGAAGAACTTTGTCTGGCCAAAAATTGGGGATTTACTTATAGTACAGTACAGTGCCATATTAAACCAGAAAATCAAACTAAAGCCACAAGTTTACTGCAAGTATTAAATAGTTATTTTCCCCACATAACCACAGAGAATTTGATTACAGTTGGCGATAGTCCCAATGATGAAACTTTGTTTAATCAAACGTTATTTCCGGTTTCTGTGGGTGTAGCAAATGTATTAGATTACACAGATAAATTAAAATTTTTACCCGCTTATGTCACATCCTTAGCAGAAGGAGAAGGTTTTCGGGAATTAGCAGAATTAATTTTACAAGTGCGATCGCATTAACTTTGGAAAAATAGGCGATCGACATCAGGAATTTACCCAAGCAACATTGTTTATTCTCTCATAGTCAAACTGCATAAGTGCTGTTGAATCAGAAATATCCAATATTAGATTTCTGATCCAAGCTAGCAGTTATCGTGTTGTACACTCACCAGAGCTAAAATCGAACTTAAACTGGTGTCATCTATGAGGGTAAACTATGAGCAGTATCAACACTTCATCAATCCAAAAAATCCTCTGCAAACTACCTTTAGAAATTTGGGTATTGATTTTTTACCTCACTGTTTCTGGATATATCGTTTTTAGATCTCTGAGCGACCATATTAACTATCAAAAAGCAGAACAAGCTTACCGTAATTTAAATTGTTCTGTAGCAGTTTCTCATTTTGATCAAGTAATTTACCAGTGGCGATTTGTTGATGTTTATAAATTTGCGGCTCGTTCTCAACAAAAAAAATCCCAATGTCTGGAATTTATGGCAGCATTTAATCAACAACAATCAGGAAATTTTCACGCAGCATTGGTTGGTTACAATAACTTCCTTCACCATTATGGAAAACATAGCTATTTAACCAATGCAGTCAAAGATAAAATGCAGACATTACTGACTCAAACTACCTCAGAAAATAGTAGCAAGGAATATTAGAGCGATCGCTTAAACAACCCACTCAGCTACCCTTTATTATTGGGCGATTGAAATAAGCGCTACGCGCACGCGGCTACACAAAAAAAGTCTGCCTGTACGGACTAAGGAATATCGGGGGTATTTAAGCCGGATTTGGTATTATTAGTTAACAATAATTACCCATAAACCAACACATAAAACTATAGTGGCCAGATGTTGAGGAAATAAACATCTAAAAGATTGATGGGCAATTTTTTGGGTTAATATCACCGAAAAAAGTACCGAAAATATCAACGTAACTCCTTGTAAAAAAGCAATCACCGCTGGATGAGCAACGACTATTGGTAAACCTTCACCATTCAAACCAAAAGTTGCTAAACTTACAGGTAAAATTCGTCCAGCTTCCCCTAATCCCAAACGTAAATAATGAGCTAAATTTGCCCCTAAAACCAATGGTAAATAACCATAAGCTAACTCCACAAAAGAACGGGGTTTAATAAAGTTTTTCGTCCGAGTTACATTCCACCAAATTCCCAATCTGATCCACCCATAAGCCACAAATGTAACCAATACTGGCATGAGTAAAGTTGCTAAAGAAAACCCTAAATGAGGCCAAAATTGAGTTAAATCTAAATTCAATCCCAACCAAGCATTGATTTCCGGTAAACGATGCAGAAAAACACCACCTAATAACAACATTAACAACGCTACTTCATAGTCGTGAGGAGTATGACTTGTCCATAATTCAATTCCCGGAGGACGCAAATTTAATTCTACCGATCGATGAGGACAAGCTTTCAAACAAGTCATGCACAAAACACAATCTTTGTTATCTTCTAACTGCGCTGGATGGGACTATAAAGGACAACCGTATGTAGCTAAACCTTCTCCTTTTTGCGGCCCACCTTTATAACATTGGTAAGTAGTACATTCAGCCGAACAAGTCCCTTGTTGCGCTCGTAATTCGGTCATTGAAAGTTTAGCAAATAAGCCATTCATTCCCCCGATCGGGCAAAGATAGCGACACCAAAATCGCCTTTCAAAAATCGTAGAAAATATCATCGCTCCGGCAGTAATTAATAACAACAAACAAGCCGAAAGATAAGCAGTATTTTCTAAATCCCAGAGTTCTTCCCAAAGAAAAATTAACACAAATAAGCCAAATAAAAACCAACCTCCCCATTTTTCTGCTGACTGTCTAGGCCAACGTTTTAATTGTCTAGGCCATAGCCATAATGATAATTTTTGCGTAATTTCTCCATAAATCATGAAGGGACAAACAGCACACCACAAGCGTCCCACAAAGGGAAATCCGATTAAGATTAAAGGCCACCACCAAGCCCAAAAAAAGTTTAAAGCAAAGTTTTCTTGACGATTTTGCGGGCCGAGAAATAAGATGCCCACAACGAAAGCAAAAAAGCTAAAAGTGAACCAATAATTGATTCTATCCGGCCACCAAGGACTACGTAAAAATTGCCTTAACCAAGGATAGGCATTTAAGAGATTAATCCGAAATTCTTTCTTCTTAGTTTGGGCTGACCAAAAAACTTCTTCTGTTAATAATTGTGTGCTGGGAGATTGGACGATCGCTCTTTCCACCAAACTCTCTAATTCCCGCAAATTTCCCGGAAAATCATAAGCCTGTAACCTGCGTAAAGCCTCATCTGTAATTTGCGGTTTCGCAATCCCTTTAGCTCGACATAATAACCGCATATAATATTCTACTTGGTCGCTAATATCAGCTTTTCTGACTCTTAAAGGCGGAACTTTAATTAAATGATTCGCTAAGCGATCGATACTAGGTAAAGTCCTTTCCGAAATCATGATAATTTTCGCCGGACACTCAATTTCTAAGGCGGCTGTTTCTAATTCTTGAACACCTACAGGCGTAAAAGTTTTAGTTTCCAATAAATGAGCAATTTTCGGAACTAATTCTTCAGGAAGTTCTTGGATATTATTTAGCAATAAAGTGCCAGTCCCTAACCATTCAATTAATCCCGGTTTACCCCCAGCACGACCAAACAATTCTACACCTCTGGCTTGTAAAGTGCTACAATCTAACTTAATCATTGGTTCCCGACGTTGGGCAGAACCAAAATGAATTAAAGCCGCCAAATTATCTTTTTCTAAACCGGGTTCTCCAAAAATTAAAACCGAACCGATATCATTAGT
>JBAVZX010001079.1:0-10732 GCA_049589015.1 Phormidium sp.
TCCAATTGCGGCGCAGTTCATATTTTTTCCCAACTGCGCCGCTAATGCCTAAGCGATCTTCCGTTAAAAGACTCATGTTTTCTGCTCCATTAAAAAACGTTTTGTCATTGGTCAATTGTCATTTGTCCTTTGCTATTTGTCATTCCTGAATTAATCACCAATGACGAATAACTAATGGCAAACAACCAATGACCAATGACTAATAACGAGCTAATGCAGTGACAGTAGGGGCAAGTTTTGCAGATGGATCAAGGTTAAAAACCTTTTTTCCTTCTGCCTTCTGCCTTCTGCCTTCTGCCTTCTGCCTTTTTGTGCTAGCTTAGTGCGTTGATTGCGTAGTTGAGGTAAATGTTGGCTTCACCTGCGGTATCGCCGGACAAACCATGATTATCACGAACGAATTCTAATGCCGCAACGTACCAGCTGGGAGACAATCCCAAAGCAGCGTTGAATTCTTTCACGCCAGCTAATACATATTCATCGATCGGTCCTGTACCACCGACAACACAGCAGTAGCTAATAGTACGCAAGTAATGGTCAATATCCCGAACACATTTGTTTTTGCCTTCTTGGGTAGAAGCATATTGTGACCCTTGCATTTGGGTGGTGTAAGGGAATTTTTGATACACATGGTTAGCAGCTGCTTCTGCCCATTTTTTGCCATTATTATTAAATGCTTTGGCGGCTTCTAATCCAGCACGAGCACGGTTAAAGCGACCGAAAATCGCTTGCATTTCGGTGTTGCTGAGGTAAGCGCCGCGAGAATCTGCTGCTGCAATTGCTTCTGTGATCGGGGTCTTCATGAGATATTTTTTCTCCTCAATGCTTTGATTAAGCTGTGATGTAATCTGAGGTGTGTAACTTAAATTCGATTAATTGTGCAGGATGGCAGATGAAAAAGGCTAAAAAACCTTTCTTTACTTTCTGCCTTCTGCCTTTTTACTAGGCAACTGCGCCAGCGGCTCGATCGAAATATCCCGCTAATTCTGACATTAAATTGCTGCAATCTCCTTTGGTAATTCCATTGGAATCGTTAGCAATTTGAATTGCCGCATCTTTCATTTTTTGGATGCCTTTAGCAACTGTGTTACCAGGAGTTCCTAAAGCTTGATAGGTTTCGCGCAAACCATTTAAGCAACGATCATCCATTGAACTGGCATCGCCCGCTAGTACTGAGTAGGTGACATAGCGTAAAATGAATCCTAAGTCCCGAATGCAAGCAGCTTGGTTACGGTGATGGAAGCAAGCACCACCAGGGCCAAATACTTGTGGTTCTTCTGCAACTAATGCGCGATAAGCATTCGCGGTAATGGTGGAAGCGTTGCTGGTGAGACGGTTAACTATGTCCAAGCGTTTGTTGCTTTCGGCAACCATGTTGGATAAAGCGTTTACTTCATCTTCGCTTAGGTAAGCGCCTTTCTTATCAGCTTGATCAACTACTCTGGAGAAAGCATCGAGCATTTTTTAAAGTCTCCTAAGTTGCTTAGGTTTTATAAATTACGGCTGTCAAAAGTTCAGCTTGCATTGAACGTTACAGCGCAAAAGTAAAAAAATTGGTGAGGAAATGGTAAAGAAATCGGAAAGATTGTAACGAATTGAGTATTTTGTTACAAATTGAAACAAAGACTTAAGTTATCATTACAACCTTTTGTAAAAAATCTTAACTTTTATTGCGAATATTTAGCTAAAATAATGTCCGCTAAAAAGGGTAAGATTTTCTCAACTGTCGAACTCTTGCTGCCAGAAGGTTATTCATTTCGATGGAAAAATTTTGTGCTTATGAGGATTCTTCTGGTCGAAGATGATTTCCGCCTTGCGGAAACTTTAGCGGAAGCACTGACCGATCAACGCTATGTTGTTGATGTGGTCAGTGATGGGGAAACAGGGTGGGAACAAGTCAAGGTGCTTAACTATGACTTGATGCTTTTAGATTTGATGTTGCCAGAGTTGGATGGGATGAGTCTTTGTCAGCGTTTGCGATCGCACGGTTACAGTATGCCTGTGCTCATGCTCACCGCTTGCGATACCGTCACCGACAAAATTAATGGTTTAGATGCGGGTGCTGATGATTACGTTGTTAAACCTGTAGATTTAGGCGAATTATTTGCTAGAGTTCGCGCCTTATTGCGTCGCGGAAATTCTTGTTCACCGCCGATTTTAGAATGGGGAAATCTGCGTTTAGATCCGAGTACTTACGAAGTTAGTTATGCAAACAAACCGCTACATTTAACGCCTAAAGAATACAGTTTGTTAGAATTGTTACTCAGGAGTGGTCGCCGTGTTCTCAGTCGCAGTATCATTATTGAAAACATTTGGTCTTTGGAATCACCCCCAGAAGAAGATACCGTAAAAGTGCATATTCGGAGTTTACGGCAAAAGTTAAAAGCCTCTGGTGCGCCAGATAATTTAATCGAAACAGTTCACAGCATGGGTTATCGTTTACGACAATTAACCTAAATTTATGAGATATTCCAGAATTAGCAACCGCAAATAATCTAGCATCCGAATATAAGCTTTTGTTTTTTTGTATTCTTCGTTTGTTGTTAAGTAGAATTTAGCGATCGTCTCCACATCAAACACCCGCATAGTTTTTAATTGCTCAATTGCTTCCTGCTCGTTTTTAATTCTACCTTGTGCTTTAATTTGGCTGGCATAGCCACGAATATTTACCGTTAACAGTTCTAGCTCTTCTAAAACTGTAAATTCTTCTTCAGCAACAGGAAATACTGTAGCTATTTTTTGGCGTTCTTCTTTGGTGTTTTGATAATCCACTGTTAATTGCTCTAAGAGATCAATAATATAATTTTTGGTTATTTCTGGATTTTTAGTATTAAACGTTGCTTCAGTCATCATTAACTCCGTAAATAACTATGAGTGTATCCAATACTACTCGGTTAAGTATTTTTTGCCTTTGTAGGGGCGAAGCATTCGGGCGACAATTTTTGGCTCAAACCCTAGATTTTCTATCCGAATGCTTCGCCCCTACCCTTAACCGAGCAGTATTGTGAGTGTATCCTTCGCATAGCTGAACTAAAAATGGATCTACAGGCGACTCATCTGGCATCTACGTTTTAACTGTATTTACTTTATATAAGCACAAGTTTATAGTCTAATTAAAACTGTGCTTAATAAAAGAAACATCTACTGCACCAAAATTTGTCACCAAAGCCACATTTAGGTTTTCCAAAGATTGCACTAACCAGCGCAAATCTTCTACTGTTTGGGATTCATAGTAACTAAATAAAATAGAAAATCGTTTTTCTAACTGTGGCTTAACCTTCTGAGAAATCAAAGCTATTTTTAGTAATAATCCGATTGTTTTGCGGGGGCCAAGGTTAGAAAGCAAATCGATAAATAGATAATAGTTGGGATGGGAGGGACTTTCTACCAAAAAGTTGAATAGTTCGCTACAAGTCTCCATAATTAAACCCTCATTTAATTTCTGGGAGTCTTTTTCAGGAAATAAGTTTTTCAAGTGTTGGTGAAGTCGATTGTTAAACTGATGTTTGCCATATTTCGGATCAACGGAATCAATTAGGTATTCGTAGAGGTAGGATTTAAATCCTCGGTAGTTTTGATTTTTGCTATTTTGAGAAAGAAAGTCCTGGGCTAAGTCTCGATAAGTATAAGAGTCTTTGACATTACCAACAAATTCTTTGAGGGCAAGGTAAAGTTTCTCATCAGTTAATAAGGTAGGATTTCTAACTGGTTTAATGATTTGATCGCCGATTTCTGAATCAATTTTCTTGGCAGTTTTAAGTTGTCTTAAAAGATAAATTGTATATTGAGATAAACCAACTTCAAATTGTTTCTGTCTCTGTTCCTGAATTTCTCGAACGGTTTGTTTTTGCAGGGAAGAACTTTCGCCCTCAAGCAAACAATGATCGTATAAAAAGGGATAGCGAGAAATTAATTGCCCTAACGGATATTTGGCTTCTTGGTTAACTGTGGAAATTCTCGGTGCAAATGCGGGAACTAAACGCCGCAAGACTTTATACTCTTCGCTTTGAGTAAAATTAGTGGTTAATTCTTGCAAACGTTGCACTAAGCGAGAACGAGTGGCAATTCCGGTAAATCTAGAGGATGAGTTTTCAAATAGTTCGATTAATTCGGCGATCGCATTTCTATTTTTTGGCTGAATTTGCCAACGGTTGATTAAAATGTAGCAGCAACGGCTAATAATGTAATTAAAATCTTGCTGACTTTCTAAATTAGCAATTATTTTATATAAAGTTGCCTCAATCTCCATTTCAGGATAACCAATGCCATCAATAAATAGCTGGTGGAAGCGATCGATAGTTTGTGCGGGCGGTTCGTTCTGAACACAATTAATTAGGTGATCGTAGATTATTTGCTCATTGCTATTTTTCATTTGTTTATTATTGGGTTTGACTAATTCCATGTTTTCACTTACTTACAAGAATTGCTAATTTTGGAGAAGTAGTTTTGATTTACTACCTCAGCTAGGAATCTTGTTCTTCTGCACCCCTTAATAAATTCTATTTAGTTCGCCACACTAAAGCTATCCAAAAAGTATTGAGTAATTTTAGGTTTCACTAGAGTTTGGGCTATTTTGCTGGAAGCCTCATGAATTGTTTGCCAATGTTTGCTTGCTCCAGCACTTCTCAGTTAATAATTATACATCTTTTAACCAAATTTTTACTCGTTTGGCTTAATCTATCAACATAAAATTATGTAGTTATTACATCTAATAAATAAAAAAAACATCTATTTGGTTTCTATGAAAAAAATACTTTTATCAATCTCGACGATTTTCGCTTTTTCGTACAGCCACAATACTTTGAGCGAATCCTTGACCAAGGGTTCTGATTCTGATTTCGCCGATCGCAGAATTTAAAAGTACGTAAATTGCCATATAGAAGATACAAACTTTACTTTTTTTACCCCTAATTCTAAATTATGAAGAATATGTAATTTTAACTTGAAAAAGTTGTAAAGTTTATGATCTGTCCTAAATAATGAAGATGGTTCTTTGTTAGACAGCGAATTAGGAGTATTTATGTCCCTCTTAGAACTAATTCTCTTGTTGGTAATTGCGGCGATTTGTGGCAGTATCGGGCAAACCTTAGTTGGTTACTCAGCTGGTGGCTGCTTAGTTTCGATAATTGTTGGTATTATTGGTGCTTACATTGGAATGTGGGTAGCAAAGGAATTTAATTTGCCTGTTTTCTATGCTTTAAATATTGGGGGCAAACCTTTTCCGATAATTTGGTCAATTATTGGTTCAGCAATTTTTGCAGCTGTGCTAGCTCTAATTAATAGGTTAGTGAGGGGAAATAGGTGATTATCTATTGCCGCAAGTAATGGCTAAAATGTCAAAATAGATCAAAAATTATCCACACTCAATCATGCAAACTCTGGAAAAAACAGAACCTAAACTCCAAGAACTGAAAACTCGCCTGATTGAAATTAAAGATATTGAATCAGCTGCCGCTGTGCTGTATTGGGATCAGATGACTTATATGCCCCCCGGAGGTGCAGGGGCCAGAGGTAGGCAAATGGCGACTCTCAGACAAATCGCCCATGAAAAGTTTACCGATCCGGTAATTGGCGAACTGTTAGAAAATTTGTGTAGTTATGAAGAAAGTCTTCCATATAACTCGGATGAAGCTAGTTTAATTCGGCTGACTCGGCGTTTGTACGATCGCGCCATCCAAGTACCCGCTCAATTCATGGCAAAATTCTCTTTACATCGCGCAGAATCTTATGGTGCATGGGCGAAAGCTAAACCGGAAAATAACTTTGCGGCTGTGCAACCATATTTAGAAAAAACCCTAGAATTTTGTCAGGAATATGCTAACTTTTTTCCCGGTTATGAACATATTGCCGATCCGTTAATTGACGGGGCTGATTATGGGATGAAAGCGTCTAGTTTGCGATCGCTTTTTGCCCAACTCCGCCAAGAACTAGTTCCCATTGTCGAAGCCATTACTTCCCAAACTCCCGCTGATGATTCCTGCTTAAAGCAACATTTTCCTGAAGTAGAACAAATTGCTTTTAGTCACAAAGTAATTGAAAAAATCGGTTACGATTTGCATCGAGGCAGACAGGATAAAACCTTACATCCTTTCATGACTAGCTTTTCGATTAATGATGTGAGAATTACCACTCGCGTTTATGAAAATCACCTGGGTCAAGCATTATTTAGTGCGATTCATGAAACTGGTCATGCCATGTATGAACAGGGAATTAATCGAGAATTTGAAGGTTCACCTTTAGCTAATGGTACATCTTCGGGAGTGCATGAAAGTCAATCTCGATTGTGGGAAAATTTAGTGGGGAGAAGTCGCGGATTTTGGCAATGTTTCTATCCGCAATTACAAGAGTTTTTCCCGACTCAATTGGGTAATGTTTCTCTAGAAACATTTTATCGAGCAATTAATAAAGTTGAGCGATCGCTAATTCGCACCGACTCCGACGAAGTTACCTACAACCTTCATGTGATGATTCGGTTTGATTTAGAATTAGCCATGTTAGAAGGAAAACTGGCAGTTAAAGATTTGCCGGAAGCTTGGAACGATCGCTACAAATCTGACTTAGGAATTGTTCCTCCTAATAATAGTCAAGGCGTAATGCAAGACGTACATTGGTACACAGGCATGATTGGCGGAATGTTCCAATGCTACAGTTTAGGTAACATTATGAGTTCCCAAATTTTTGCCTCTGCATTGAAAGCTCATCCAGAAATTCCGGCACAAATTCAGCAGGGAAATTGTAACACTTTACTCAATTGGTTGCAAGAAAACATTTATTATCATGGTTCCAAGTACACTACTGCTGAATTAATTCAACGAGTAACTGGTAGCAGCTTGAGCATTGAACCGTTTATTAGTTACATCCGTAACAAATACGGCGAAATTTATCAACTATAAGCCCACTTAGAGAAAGGATGAAAATTCATCCTTTCTCTCGGCATTAATCATACTTACGATACAGGCATTTACCGTAAAAATATGTAGCTTAATAGAAGAAGTAAGTTAAAGGAAGGTAGTATGTCTGATTTGCTTAATGCTGTAATTAACAGTGACGAGAAAACTGATTTGCGGCATTTTGTCAGCGATATCCGCCAACAAGAAAAACGATATTTACTCCGCAATGACATTTTAAATGCTTTTGCTAATTACTGCATTAATTACCAAAAATCTTCAGAATTTCAAGACAATTCAAATTTGGGTAAACTGATATATCACACTCAGGAAATTATTCTTGAGGATGGTAGTCTGTGCTTAATTATTCGGCCCAAAATTGCCTCCCAAGAAGTTTATCGACTCACAGAAGACTTCAAAATTGAGCCGATGACTACACAGGAATTGCTAGATGTTCGGGATTTACTAGTTAATCATTTTCATCCCAATGAAGGGGACATATTTGAAATTGATTTTGGGCCTTTTTACGACTATTCGCCCACAATTCGCGATCCGAAAAATATTGGTAAAGGAGTGCAATTCCTAAACCGTTTCCTTTCTAGTAAATTATTGCAAGATCCGCAAAAATGGTTAGAGGCATTATACAAATTTCTCAGCCTACATTCCTACAATAATTTGCAGTTGTTAATTAACGATCGCATCAAATCCCAGCAAGAACTTTCCGATCGCGTCAAGCAAGCATTAAAATTTGTTAGTAATCGTCCAGCTGATGAACCCTACCAAAACTTCCGCTACGAGTTACAAACAATGGGATTTGAACCAGGTTGGGGAAACACAGCTAATCGAGTTCGAGACACTCTTTCCTTACTTGATGAATTAATTGATTCCCCAGATCCCCAAACTTTGGAAGCGTTTATTTCTCGCATTCCGATGATTTTTCGTGTGGTTTTAGTTTCACCTCACGGATGGTTTGGACAAGAGGGAGTTTTAGGTCGTCCTGACACAGGCGGACAGGTAGTTTATGTCCTCGATCAAGCAAAAAGTTTAGAACAAGAACTGCAAGAACATATATCATTAACTGGGTTAGATGTGTTGGGTGTGCAATCAAAAGTAATTATTCTCACTCGCTTAATTCCTAATAATGACGGAACTCGTTCCAACCAACGTTTAGAAAAAGTTCACGGGACAGAAAATGCTTGGATTTTGCGAGTACCTGTCCGAGAATATAACCCGAATATTACTCATAATTGGATTTCCCGGTTTGAAATTTGGCCTTATTTAGAAACTTATGCCATCGATGCCGAAAGAGAACTTTTGGCAGAGTTTCAAGGAAGACCAGATTTTATTGTCGGTAATTATTCTGATGGTAATTTGGTCGCTTTCTTGTTATCCAGACGGTTGAAAGTCACTCAATGTAATATTGCTCACGCTTTGGAAAAATCCAAATATTTGTTCAGTAACCTTTACTGGCAAGAATCAGAAGATAAATATCATTTTTCGTTGCAATTCACGGCTGATTTAATTGCCATGAATGCAGCAAATTTCATCATTAGTAGCACTTATCAAGAGATTGTCGGGACACCGGATAGTGTGGGACAGTATGAGTCCTACAAATGTTTCACTATGCCGGAACTTTATCATGTGGTGAATGGCATTGAATTGTTTAGTCCAAAATTTAATGTTGTACCGCCTGGGGTGAATGAAAATGTTTATTTTCCTTATACTCGTGAGGAAGAGAGAATTAAGACCGATCGCGATCGTCTAGAACAAATGTTATTCACCCAAGAAGATGCAGAACATATTTTTGGCAAATTAGATGATCCTGACAAGCGTCCGTTGTTTTCAATGGCGCGTCTTGATCGAATTAAAAATATGACAGGTTTAGCAGAATGCTTTGGCAAAAGTCAAGCATTACAAGAACAGTGTAACCTAATTTTAATCGCAGGTAAACTGCGGGTTGAAGAATCGGGCGACAATGAAGAAAGAGACGAAATTGAAAAGCTTTACCGGATTATTGAAGAACACAATCTTTACGGCAAAATTCGCTGGTTAGGTGTACGTTTATCTAAGAATGATTCAGGAGAAATTTATCGGATTATTGCCGATCGCCAAGGCATTTTTGTTCAACCTGCTTTGTTTGAAGCTTTCGGTTTAACTATCTTAGAAGCAATGATTTCGGGATTACCGACTTTTGCCACTCAATTCGGTGGACCATTAGAGATTATTCAAGACAAAGTAAATGGGTTTCTGTTTAACCCAACCAACTTAGAAGAAACCGCAGAGAAAATTACGAAATTTGTCTCTAAGTTTGACCATAATCCCGATTATTGGCAGGAAATTTCTCAGCGAGGAATCGAACGGGTTTATAGCACCTACACTTGGAAAATTCACACTAACAAGTTGTTAACTTTGGCAAGAATTTATGGCTTTTGGAACTTTACTTCTAAGGAAAACCGCGAAGACTTGTTACGGTACTTAGAGTCTTTGTTCTATCTGCTTTATAAACCAAGGGCACAACGTTTGTTAGAACAACATATTCACTCATAAAAAAAAGCGATCGCTAAGAGGACAGCGAAGCGATCGCTTTTTCAAACAGTAACTCTCACAAATAAAGCATGAACAGTCTTTTCCTAATTTCAAGTTAACTTGTGATTGTTACTGTTAACTTACCCGAAAGGGTGATCAAAATTTAAATCCCCGACTTCTTGAAGAAATCAGGGATTTAGTTGTTTGTAGTAGGGACTTTAGTCCTAAACTGTGCTTGTAGTAGGGACTTCAGTCCTAAAAAGTAACATAATAACCTGTGCTACTATAACCTACATTTAGAAAATAACTGAGTGATTAAGAAAGCAAAGCATTCCAAGTTGCAGGCCCAACGATTCCGTCTACTTTTAAACCACGGCGCTTTTGAAAATTTTTCACTGCCTCTTCAGTACGTTTCCCAAAATCTCCGTCAACTTTTAAAGAGTAACCTTTTTTATTGAGGAGTTGTTGTAAGTATACAACATCCTTACCTTTGCTGCCTGGACCGATAATTGTTCTAGATGGCATTTTGTTTACTCCAGAAATTAAATTGTTTCTACATTTCTAAGGTAATTCTTTTATAGTGAAATATTCAGTACCCGCTAGGGTAATTTACCTATTTAGCTAATAAAAAACCTTAACTATTTCATATAAAAAATAGCGATCGCTAACAGTTGAAAAGCGATCGCTATTTTTGACTATTATCTAGTTAAGGTATCGATTAATGAATGAAAACTAACCGGATTAATTAGTTAAACATACTGAAGATTGCATTCCAAGTTTTTGGGCCGACAATGCCATCAACTACCAAACCATAACTTTTTTGGAACTTTTTGACAGCAGCTTCAGTTATTGGCCCAAAGATACCATCGATCGCCAAAGCATCAGTAAGAAATTCATTCAGACACTTTTGCAACAAACTAACATAATAACCTGTGCTACCACGACGTAAAGTTGGGTAAAAACGTGGGTCGTTAGGAAGCAAAGCATTCCAAGTTTTCTCCCCAACAATTCCGTCTACTAATAAACCGCGGCTTTTTTGAAATTTCTTCACTGCATCTTCAGTACGTGGCCCAAAATCGCCGTCAACTTTTAAAGAGTAACCGTAGGAATTGAGGATTTCTTGTAAGAGTTTAACATCGTCACCTTTGCTACCTTTACGCAGAGTTGGTAAGGAAGATTCACATTTAGCTTGAACATCAGTAATAGATTGCATTTTCTTTACTCCAGAAATTGAATTGTTTCTACATTTCTAAAGTAATTCTTTTAGAGTGAAATATGCAGTACCCGCTAGGGTAATTTACCTATTTAGCTAATAAAAA
>JBAVZX010001080.1:0-4833 GCA_049589015.1 Phormidium sp.
TACCAATACAACGAGACTCTAGTGATTTTTAATAAGTTGCTTTCTCAGCCATTAAGATTTTGCTTTTTTGAACATTTTCTTACTTTTTGATCGAGCATTTATTTTTAAGGAAGTTTTTCCTGAAAGCTTATGGTTCAATCAGAATATCACTAAAACCAAGGCAGTCTACCAGGCAATTAGCGGATAAAGTCACAACTACTTTGTCATCAATTGCATCAATAAATAAGTTATTCAGAAAGCTATTCCACAGCTTTTTTGGAAGACTTTGTTTGGCCAAATTACTCATCATTAACAAGGACAAACTTAATATGACAGACCATGAAAGCGTGTCTTCGGAACAACAGGCAAATTTAGCAGCAGAACTACATGAAGCTGTGTCTAGTGAAGGTGAATCTCTCAAAGATCAAGAAACGATCGCCAACGATTTCCCAGGCGAATCAACCCAAGGCGAAATTGAGATGGTATCTGGCTTTGACCCTACCCGTGCTGTCAATGAAGGTATGGAGGTAATGTCTAATATAGACGAACTAGCCAACTTGCCCGATGCTGCATCCACTGCATATCTAGAGCCGGAAACCGTCTGTGGTGCTGACGATCGCGTTCGCATTACCCCCACTACCAGCATTCCCTGGCGCTGGATCTGCAAACTGTTTATCACCTTTCCCGATGGGGGAAGATTTGTCGGCACAGGTTGGTTTATTGGGGGTCGGACTGTGATGACTGCCGGACACTGTGTTTTCAGTAAAGCCAATGGTGGCTGGGCGCGATCGATCGAAGTCGTTCCTGGCATGGATGGTAATGCCCGTCCATTTGGTTCTCAAGTCGGCACTTCCTTCCGCAGTGTCAAAGGTTGGACACAAGACAGCAAACCTGAGTATGACTACGGGGCAATTATCCTGCCCAATTGTAATTTAGGAAATCGGGTGGGCTGGTTTGGCTTCGCCAATCTCTCAGACAGTTCCTTGAGAAACTTGCTGGTCAATACTTCAGGCTATCCGGCAGATAAGCCAGTTGGTACCCAGTGGTTCAACGCAGGCAGGATTACTAATGTGACCGATCGCAAAATTTACTACATGATCGACACAATTGGTGGACAGAGTGGTAGCCCCGTCTGGCGTTTCCTCAATGGTGAACGCCATGCCGTAGGTATCCACGCTTATGGCGGTTGCCCTAACAGCGCTACCCGCATCGTCAAACCCGTATTCGACAATATGTTGGCTTGGAAAAATATTCCTTGCTAAATATTGTTTAAATCTGGGTCGCCTTAGTAGATTGCGTCCCTAGAGCGACCCAGGTAATAACATTTTCCTTTCAATGTGCTATACATTAGCACATTGAAGGGAAATTAGTTTGACTGGTTTCAGTAAGATTGATATGAAATTTCACCTCATAGTTTGGGTTAGTTTGATTATCTTTAGTTCCCTTTTCTTTAACTGCACCAATTTTCAAGCTACTCCTTCTCCCAGTAGTGCTATTAAGGAACCAGTGGCTATGAATAGTTATGATCCAAACCAATCGGTTTCTTCAGATGATTCGGTTTCTCAAAACCCCGATGTTGTCATTCCGCAAAAGACTATGACTATTGAAGGCACGATCGAACAAGTAATGGAAACCTCGCCCTTACAACTGACGGTAACAACCAATTCTGGTCGTTACTATGTTGCATTACAGGACAATACAACTGTGACTCAACAGGGCAATGCAGTCAATCCACTAAGCTTGAAGCCCGGACTGAGAGTTCGCATTCAAGGACAACAGTCGGGAGAGGATACTAAGGCATTGAAAGCACAAACCTTAGCAATCCAATAAGCTTCTGAGAGGGTCAATCTCTACTGATTTCCATTCAATTTCGGCTTCACAGTAGTAGACCCATTATTGTTTAACACTTCGGCTAATTGCGCTGGGGTAAAATTTTCTATCAGACTCAAATTGAACGGTAATTGACTAATTGCTCTGGCATAATTAGCACTCAATAAAGGTTGAAATTCTGGCTGATTGTTTAGATAGGTTTTGAAGAAAGCTACACTTAAGGTATTCAGATAAGGACGGGCTAAAGCCGGATCTGGCCCAACTAATTCGCGAGGGAATTGGGGTAAAGCACTATTATCTTCTTGGCTACCTCCTAATAGGGAAAAGTGGCTAGCTTTTTCAATTACAACTAAATATTTGTTCGCTGTAGTTAGCCAAGTAAAAGGAACGATTTGTTCCGGGAAAGCTGGGGTAAAAATATCATCAGAACCAGCGACAAACATCACAGGAATTTTAATTTGGCTGAGTCCAGTTTCTCCAAAAACTCTACTAGTTAAAGGGTTAATGGCAATTACTGCTTTGACTCGGGGATCTTGTAAATCGTAATTGGCGGGAGTTAGTCGAGAAATTTCACATTGAACTAACAGGGACAGATTGAAAATTTGGCTGTCTAGGCAATCTTTGCGGAGGAGGTCAAAGTTAATTTTGGCTCCGGCTAAAGCTAAGCTGGTATAACCACCAATCGATTGACCAATTACGCCAACTTGTTGTAAGTTTAATCGCCCTTTGAGTGCTGGTTCTGTTTGTTCGCGGCGTTGCAGTTCATCTAATACATATTTAATTTCTAACGGTCGGTAGATTAATTCTTGGGGTTGGGGAGAATCAGCTAAGCCAGTGAAGAAATCTTGGAATCTTTTTAAGCTGTCGCCTGGGTGTTCCATGACGACGATCGCAAATCCGTAAGATGCCAAATGTTCGGCTAAAAGTGATAAAGTGTTGCGGTTTCCGGCTGCACCGTGAGTAATTACAATTACGTTAGCTGGTGTGTTAGTTTTTGGTAGGTAAAGATCGACCATTAAAGGGCGATTTCTTTCGCTGTCTTTGACGGTAATGGTTTGTTGTTGCCAAGTAAAAGATCCTGGTCGGCGTAAGTCTGGAAGTTGGCTAAAGTTGACGTTGGAATTGATAGATACTTCGGCGATTGATGCTTGTTGAATTGCTTTAATGCTGGCTTCTGTGTTGCGGAGGATTTTTTCAAATTCGCCAATGATTAGTAAACCTTGAGTTAGGTCTACGCGGACAATGCGATCGGGAAATTTGCGTAACATATTAAGTAAGTTTAAACCTTCAGGATCGGCAGCCGCCTCAATAAAAGCAGTTCGCAAGGAAGTCGCACCATTGTGTCCCGTTTCTGTTTGCAAAACTCTGCCTAATCTTTCTAATACAGTTTGTCCTAATTGGGCTTTGGTAAATTGGGAAATTACCGTGGGGTTAGCTTCAAAACGCCTTTGCATAATTTCCCGCAATTCTGTTAAGTTTTTCGGATCAATTTGACCAATGTAGGAAGACAATTCTTCTGTGACTTTACCTTCCTTAACTAAGGCTTCCAATGATTCAACGGAAAGGGAAAATTGTATTGGGCCATAAACTACAGAGATTCGTTCTGCGCCTCTAGCGGGAATGGTAGTCAAAATTGCCGAAAGTAGCCAAAATCCCAATCCAGCGACGACGACAGGAGAGATGATTGGCGCGGGGATGCCTTCTGCCTTCTTAATGGAGGGTTTTGCACTGGGAAAAAATGGGGCAAAAATCCGGCTCAATTTCCTGGGGCTGATAGCAAGAGCGTTAAATTTGGGAGTATTCATAGAGTAAAACGTGAAATAACATTAAAAACCAGAAATATGTCTCGTTAAGGCAGTTTTATCACACCAGCCTGTGGGATAATCAGGTCGATCAGTTTTGGCCGATCGCTTAACTGAGGTAATTTTAAGGTCACTATACCAATCCATGATTAATATCTTTCCCTTGCCGCTTGACTCCTTTATTGCCTGTACTAACAGACAACATTGGTTTTGGAGTAAAATCCAGAAGCTCAGAAACTCTAGTATAGAAAGTTTTCGGTAATTTGGGAGTTAAGTAAATCACAGGTTTTACTCAGGTTATGTATTACCAATCAAATTCATTCGGCACACCTGATAATCAAGAAAATCACCGTCAAGATAAGGCGATCGCTGTTGATAAAAGTCAATGGTTTGTCCGCTTGGAAGTGCGAGATTACAATGCTGAACTAAAACATTATCATCAGATATTAGAGAGTGAGCCAAACAATGTTGTTGCTCATTATCAACTTGGTGCGGCCCATTTAGCAGTAGAAAACTATCCAGCTGCGATCGCAAATTACAATCGAGTAATTGAATTAGAACCAAATAATGCGGGGGCTTATCATAACCGAGGTAATGCTTATACCGCATTGGGTGATTATCAGGCAGCATTAGCTGATTATAACCGGGCAATTGAGTTTGAGCAAAATGATCCAGTATTTTACAACAGTCGCGGTGCGGTGCTTTGTAATTTAGGGGATTTAGCAGAGGCGATCGCTTCTTTTGATGAATCTTTGCGCCTCAATCCTCTTTATTCTTCAGCTTATAACAATCGTGGCAATGCCAATGCTAAACAAGGTAATTATGCTGGTGCGATCGCTGATTACAACAAAGCTATAGAAATTAATCCTCAAGATGGTTCAACGTTTCTGAACCGCGGCATTAGTCAATATCGATTGGGCAACCAACTATTAGCAATTGCGGATTTTACTCACTCTTTGAAGCTAAATCCTAAGTATGGAAAAGCTTACAAAAATCGGGGAATTGTCCGTGCAGAAATGACTGATTGTGAAGCTGCGATCGCTGATTACAATCAAGCAATTAAGCTCAATCCTACTGATGCTAATGCTTATTATCATCGCGGTCTTGCTAGCTGCGCTTTTGATCATCCCCTAGCTTATCAAGCAGCAATTGATGACTTTACAAAAGCCGCACAATTCTATTATCAACAAGGACGAATTGATGAGTATGAACTGGTAATGGA
>JBAVZX010001081.1:0-7458 GCA_049589015.1 Phormidium sp.
GCATACGGTATTTCAAGCTTGTGGAGAAACTGTAAGACTCGTTAACACTTGTGTTAAAAAGCAGGTTTCAGTGAAGCAAGAATCTCCCGTCACAGCGTAGCTTGACGGGGGAGTGTCAATTCTTTTCACTACCTAGAAAATTAGTAGCAAAAAGCTAACTGAACAGTTTTAGATTTTGGTTCCAACTACCTAGTTTCCTTTAAAGAACAAACTCAAAATCTAAAATTTTAAGATTGGGGATTTTCAGTTCGCAGTTTTTCTAATTCTGCACGCAAAGTAGCAACTTGGGCTGTTAGTTCTTGTAACTCTTGCTGGACGTTAGGAGAGGCTACCGGGTGATCTGTTGTGGTAGTTGCAGATGTTCCCGGTGCATCACTTGACGTTTGACCGTTTTGTTGATTTTGTTGTTGCCAAAGAGAATCGATAAACTCCCTAGCTTCCTGTTCTGTAATTTCGCCTTTTTTTGTCAATTCAGCGGCTAGTTGACTAAATTCTGATTGCATCAACTTAGCCAGAATTTCTTCTCGCTTTTGCGAGTCTTGCAAGCTTTCAATCAAAGCAGCAGTTGCGCCCACTGAGAGGCGAAAGCCAGTTTGTAGGAATTGGATCAGTGAATCAGAGTTCATCGGCAAAAGTTATGTGTGCCACAGAACAAGTGAGCCGATCTTACAATACTTTGGGCATAATTTAACCAAACTGCTCTAAATACTGGTTAACATCTTCGATAATACGAGTTAGTTCTGCCTCGGTAGAAAGGCGAATTCGCTCATCTCGTAGAGTGATTAACACTTTAGCCGCAAAGGGAGTTGCCCAAATATTGGGGTTGCAGAAGATTTCCAGAAAGACTTCACCAGTGTATTGATATTCCATTGCTTGCTGAGGGCTGGCTTTGCCACCGCCACTGCTAACTTTAGCACTGGCAGCTTTCATCCGTTCTGTGAGTTCGTGGAGTGCTGCTTTTAAATTGTTTGCGGCTGCGGGAGTAAAGCTGAAGGAAACAGAACCTTCAATCAGGTTGAATGTAATTTGAGAGGATGACATGGGCAATTATTCTTAAGATCTAGATTATTAATGCTAAAAGATTTGGTTACTCTAAGAAAGCATTATGGTGACAAATTCAGCCATCTTGGGTGTAATTATTTGGAATCAATCGCAATTAGTAGTTAATTTCAGTATGCTTAAAAGCAATTAAAATGCTAAATTAACAAAACGTTAAGTAATTTTACGCAAATTTTAGTTCTACACTAGAGTTAAAGAATTCACTGCTTTGAGCAGGAGAATTATGGTTAAAGATAATCGTGCTCAAGTTCGGCGAGTATTATTAATTACACTGTTGTTAAATTTGTTTGTGATGTCATTGAAAGCAACGGTGGGATGGTCAACAAATTCTCTGAGTTTGTTAGCAGATGCGCTACATAGTGTAGTTGATAGTTCGAGTAATGTGTTGGGATTATTTATTAGTCGTTTTGCTTCGCCAATACCCGATCGCGATCATCCCTACGGACATTTGAAGTATGATGCAGTGGGGGCATTAGCGATCGCTGCTTTTCTATTAGTAGCTTGTGTGGAAATTTTGCAAGCTGCCATAGAAAGATTGCTGATGGGAAGTAAACCAGTGCAAATGTCAGCTTCAGTATTGTGGTTAATGCTGGTAGTATTGGCAGTGAATATTTTTGTCACTATCTATGAAAGAAGTGTGGGCAAAAAAATTGGTAGTAGCATTTTGGTAGCTGATGCTCAACATACTTTAGGAGATATTTGGATTACCGTATTGGTAATTGCTGGGTTAGTTGGGGTATGGATGGGTTGGCAATGGCTAGATATTGCTTTAACTTTTCCGGTGACACTGTTAGTATTTTGGAGTGGTTGGGAGGTGTTAAAAGAAAATTTACCTTGGTTAGTTGACGAAATAGCGATCGCACCTGAGACAATTTATGAGATCGCAATGGAAGTACCTGGAGTAATCAACTGTCATGAAATCGCCTCTCGCGGAGTTGTTGGTAGACAAGTCTTTGTGGAAATGCACCTGATAGTTGAAGTTCCCGATGTAGAAACTGCCCATCGGATTACAGAGGAAGTAGAATCACGCTTGCAAGCCAGATTTGCACCAGTTAGAGTTCTGATTCATGTGGAACCGCCTGCTTATAAGAGCGATCGAATTACTTACGACACCCCTTAAAATGAAGGTAGTTTTCCACAGACTTAGTTACTTTTCCACAGATATTTTGTAAGTTTTCCACAAAAAGTTAAGAAAACATCATCTTTTTAAACTCTCTGTAATCAGTCTCCGCACCGTTCGCCTAACGCACCCTACGGTTTATTCGGGTTGGGGGTAGAGTTCCCAGAGGTTGGTGGTTTCTCTTAAGCTTAAATGTTCGCCGTTACCTAAGATTAAGTGATCTAATATGGGAACGTTTAAAAATTGGGCTCCTTGTAATAATTGGGAAGTTAAATTAATGTCGTCTTGACTTGGTTCCATGCTTCCTGAAGGATGATTGTGTGCAACAATTACTTTAGTTGAACCTTGGCGAATTACTTCACGAAAAATTTCACCGGGATGGGCTAGTGTTTCTGTAGCTGTGCCAATTGTTAGGACTTGTGTGCCTAATAAACGGTTTTTAACATCTAGTAATATGACAGCGAATTTTTCTTGAGGTTGCCACATTAGTTCATGGCTGAGGGTGGCGGCAGCGGCGACGGGACTATCTATTAAGGTACGTTCTAAAGGGCGGGTGGCAAAAGCTCTTTTTCCGAGTTCGATCGCTGCTAAAATTGTGGTTGCTTTGGCTGGGCCGATTCCGGGAATTGCCATTAATTCAGCGGCGGTAACATCTCGTAATATAACTAAGGGATCTCGCCCGTGTTGGCTTAATTGTTGCAGAATATGTTGACCTAGACCGATCGCAGAAAGTTTACCCGCACCTTGACCTGTACCTAATAAAATCGCAATCAATTCAGCTGTGGTTAAATGTTTTGCACCATTGGCTAGCAAACGTTCTCGCGGACGTTCACTAATGGGAAGATCAGCGACTCTCAAGGAATAGGTCATAAGATAGCACCGAAACTAAGAAAATTCAGAGAATTAAATTTAGTTATCTCTTATTTTTTGGCAAAAATGACCCGTAATTTTGCCAATATTGTCTTTATTCAGTAATTACCGTATTTTTGCTGAGATCTGAGCCACTATCCATTGACTTTACTTAATAGGTAACTGTTTAATTTTCCATTGTGAGAGTTTGTGAAAAAATAATATGCTGGATCTTGAAAGTATGTAATTAAGTTGACCAAAAAAATGGGATACAAGCCACGCATGGACTCTAACAAGTGCCGATACCAGTAAAGTGCAGTAATGCGTTAGTCGTCAGACTAGAAACAATGTACGGCGGAGCACGCCGGAACAGATGGAAAGAGAGGAACAGTTTCTCAGACACTCTCGTTAAGTACCTAAACGATTGGGGAGACAAGCCCACTGGGACTAGTTGCCATAGCTGAGTGATACCACCTTTGGGTAGGGTTATTTGGTGAGGGTGTCGAATTAGCAAGTCTGATTCCTTCTGGTTTTAAGGTGTGTCGGTGAACCAAGAATCCTTGTACCTTCAGGTCGAGGAGTGTCAAGCAACTATTGAAGAGCGGAAATTGGATCTTTATAGCTTGGAAATTCGCCAGTGGTGGCAAATTTTTCCGCTGATTCCGGCAATTATACGCGGAAAACAGGGAAATTGGCCTGGTGTGCGTACCCTGAAAGGCCAGGAAATTGAAATCCATACCCGCAGACCTTACCCTATTAATACAGATGGCGAAATTACTACCTCTACTCCGGCTAAGTTCCAGCTGATTCCCGAAGCTTTGCCTGTAATTGTACCGAAAGCATAAAGCTCTAAGAAAGGCAGAAGGAAAAAGGGTAAAGGTTAAATTCCCCCTGTCTTCCCATCCCCTTGTCCCCTTGCTTGCTTGCATTAGCATCCAGAACGCCCAAATTAAGCATAAGATTAATGTTTGTAGGCTTTGTCCTTCTTACTGGCTCCTTCCACATCTTTAAAAGACTCAATATGCAGAACTGGAAACTCCAAATACTCGCCCTGCCTCAAAAAGTTAGCTATGATTATTTAACTGACAAAGTTTGCCGTAAAAATAAAATGTTTATCTGAACCCAAAGGAACTGCTTACTGTAGAAATGCCATAATTGTTGAAATTTTTGAACCCATTCAAACGTCAAAATAGAGAGGTAAATAGTGAAAAAGTCTGGTCTATTATTAACTGCGTTACTGTTTGGTTTAATAGGGTTGATTGCTTCCTTAGTTTCGGGAAATATAAATTGCAATACAACCAACAAACAGTGCATTTTAGGTTCAGTAGATAGCGGTATTGTCATTAACCCTGGCATAGCTCAATTAATAAATTTTCTACCTATAACTTGTTTAATATTGGGTGGAGCTTTCTGGTTAGCTGGGCTTCTGCAATCTAGGAAAAAGCAAAAGCAAGAGATATTAGCAACTGCAAAAACTGCAAGTGCCGCTAGAGAAACAGGTGAAGTTTGGCATACTTTAGATATTGATAAAAGTTTGAAAGTTTTAGTTAGCGATCGCCAAACTGGTTTAACTAGCGAACAAGTAAATGAACGATTCCAAAAATATGGCCCAAATGAACTAGAAGAAACTGCCGGACGTAATTCTTGGGATATTCTCCTCGATCAGTTTAAAAACATTATGTTATTAATGCTGATTGGGGTAGCTTTTATTTCTGGTTTCTTAGATGTTGTTAAATTGCAACAGGGAGACTTAAAACCAGGCGAAGTCCCTTTTAAAGATACGATCGCCATTTTGTTAATTGTAATTCTTAATGGCGTATTAGGTTATCTCCAAGAAAGTCGCGCCGAAAAAGCACTCGCCGCCTTGAAAAAAATGTCTTCGCCGAAAGTGCGGATAATTCGCGATCGGAGGACTTTAGAAGTTAGTGCCAAGGAATTAGTTCCCGGCGATATCATGCTCTTAGAAGCAGGGGTACAAGTAGCAGCAGATGGTCGATTAATTGAAGAGTCAAATTTGCAAATTCGGGAAGCTGCATTAACAGGAGAAGCACACGCTGTCGAAAAGGAAGCAGATTTACATTTAGCCGAAGATACAGCTTTAGGCGATCGGATTAACCTAGTATTTCAAGGTACAGAAGTTGTCCAAGGTCGCGCCAAAGTCCTAGTTACCAATACTGGGATGAAAACCGAACTAGGACGCATTGCCGAAATGTTGCAATCAGTGGAAAGTGAACCCACACCTTTGCAACAAAGAATGTCTCAGTTGGGTAATGTCTTAGTCACTGGTTCTCTGGTATTAGTAGTTGTAGTTATCTTAGTTGGTTTGATTCGTACAGGTTGGAATTTCGCAACTTTTATTGCCTTAGTAGAAGTTTCTTTAAGTATGGCAGTTGCGGTAGTACCAGAAGGTTTACCTGCGGTAATTACAGTCACATTGGCTTTAGGAACACAGCGCATGGTGAAGCGCCATGCCTTAATTCGGAAACTACCAGCTGTAGAAACATTGGGTTCTGTAACTACTATTTGTTCCGATAAAACTGGCACTTTGACCCAAAATAAAATGGTCGTGCAGCAGGTAGCAACAGTTAACCAAAAATTCCAAGTTACTGGCGAAGGTTACACACCCGAAGGCGAGTTTATATTGGAAAATAAATCGGTAAATGCCAATCATTATCCAGAATTACAAACCCTGTTACTCGCCTGTGTGGAATGTAATGATGCCGAATTGCAATGTGAAGCGAATAACGCACCAGGAAGTAATGGCGGAAACTGGAAAATTTTAGGAGATCCCACCGAAGGCGCTTTATTAACTTTGGCGGGTAAAGGTGATTTCCAAAAAGAAAATCTCAACCAACAAATGCCTAGAATCGGAGAAATTCCCTTCTCTTCCGAACGCAAACGCATGAGTGTAATTGTCAAAGATGAATCTGAATCTTTGATAGAGAATTCTGCTAATTTCATCCTGTTTTGTAAAGGTTCTCCAGAGTTAATTTTGCAACGTTGCACTTCTTATTTAGAAGGTTGGCAAAATGCCCAATTAACAGAACATCAGCGTACAGAAGTTCTGGAACAAAACAACCAAATGGCGGGTAAAGGTTTGCGGGTTTTAGGCTTTGCTTATAAACCAATGGACAACAACCCAGGAAAAGAATTAAAAGAAAATGAACTTGAACAAGAATTAGTTTGGTTGGGTTTAGTGGGAATGCTGGACGCACCTAGACCAGAAGTGCGCGAGGCGGTGGCAAGATGTAAACAAGCGGGAATTCGTCCGGTAATGATTACTGGCGATCATCAGTTGACTGCTAAGGCGATCGCTTATGACTTAGGTATAGCGCAAGAAGGCGATCGGGTTCTCACAGGTCAAGAATTACAAAGAATTAGTCAACAGGAATTAGAACAAGAAGTAGATCACGTTTCAATTTATGCTCGTGTTGCGCCAGAACACAAACTGCGAATTGTGCAAGCATTACAAAATCGCGGTAAATTTGTGGCAATGACAGGCGATGGTGTTAATGATGCACCAGCTTTAAAACAAGCTGACATCGGTATTGCAATGGGTATTACTGGCACAGATGTTAGTAAAGAAGCTAGTGATATGGTGTTGTTAGATGATAACTTCGCCACCATCGTTGCTGCTACAGAAGAAGGACGAGTTGTTTACACTAACATTCGGCGTTTTATTAAATACATTCTCGGTTCAAATATTGGGGAAGTTCTGACAATTGCAGCTGCACCAATTCTACTACCAATGGGCGGAGTACCCTTATCACCGCTGCAAATTTTGTGGATGAACTTAGTAACAGATGGTGTTCCCGCATTAGCTTTGGCGGTAGAACCAGCAGAACCAAATGTGATGAAACGTCCGCCTTTTAACCCTCGTGAAAGTATCTTTTCCAGAGGTTTAGGTTGGTACATGGTGAGAATTGGAATTGTCTTTGCTATTCTCACTATTATTCTGATGGAATGGGCTTTTACTCATGCTCAAGGAAGTGGCGATCCCGATCGTTGGAAAACGATGGTATTTACTACTCTTTGTTTAGCACAAATGGGTCATGCGATCGCCATTCGTTCCAACACTCAACTAACAATTGAATTAAATCCCATGACTAACCCCTACGTTTGGGGCGCGGTGATTTTTACCACTATTTTGCAGTTGATGTTGATCTATGTTCCACCTTTAAGAGCTTTCTTTGGTACTCAGTTTCTCGACTTCGGAGAATTAATGATTTGTCTCGGTTTTAGTATGTTAATGTTCGTTTGGATTGAACTAGAAAAACTGTTCATCCGCTGGTTTGGCAAAACCAGACGTTAGGGTGCAGAGGGGCAGGGGAGCAGGGGAGCAGAAGGGAATTTTTACTTTTACTACCCTTTACCTTTCTTCCCTTCTGCCTTTCCCCAGTCCCCAACCCCCTGTTCCCTGTTCCCTATTC
>JBAVZX010001082.1:0-2616 GCA_049589015.1 Phormidium sp.
TCTGGAGACAATTTTCCTTTAAAAGGTCTACCTTTCAATAGTTTAAAATCAAGAGAGCGTGGATTGTAAGAAGCATTAGAATCAGAATTCAAATATCGAGAAAGCTGATCTAGTCGTTGATTGATAATAAGTAAGCGATCTTCGGATAAGTTATTGCCTTCTTGGTGAAAACGTTCCGAATATTTCAATTTTTCACTTAATGGGGATAGTAATTCTTGTGTATAATGTTGTTTCCAGCATTTCTGCCACACAAGTTCACCCCATTCTGATAGTCCAACCCGGTTGTCAATTTGCTCTAATAAAGTCTCAGGAATTCCTTTACATTCTTCTACACTTAATTCTTCTTTCAAAACTGCCATTCGGCGAAAAGTTTGTAAATGCTTGCCAATTGCGCCTTCAGTGTCTAGTTGTATGGGTAGCCGAGGAATTCTTAATAATTGACCTCCTGATTCAAATATGTAAATACTTTCATCTGCATAAAACATCGCAAGTGCTTGAAGAAATCCATTTACACTCTTAAAGCCACCTGTTAAATTAAAAACGATTGTCCAGTGAGGTTTAGGATATTGTTGCTCAAGTTCTTCAGCACACCATTGAACTATTTCAGATATAGCAATCCGAAATGATTCAACATTTTTAGTAGAAAGATTTTTGACAACTTTTGGAATGGCTTTTAATCCTTGTTTTTCTAACCATTCTGCAACAATCTTAGCTGTGTTACCACCTAGATAAGTATCTGTAGCTAACAAAATATGCTGTTCTCCTTTTGGACTACCAGCGTAGTAGGTGATTATTCCATTTAATTCAGCACTTAACTTTCGTGCTTCATTTAAATCAGCATTTAGAATTAGCTCTCGCCGTTTATCTAAGTGTTTAGCAATAGTTTTTTTCTGTTCATCAGTAAGTTCAGTTTCTTGACTGTTTGCTGTTCTAATCAATAATTTTCTAAGTTCTTCATCTGTTTGATTAGTGAGTAAGCTAGTTCCACAAGGAGAAACAATTACTGTTGGCATATCAGTCCTTTTTAATTTTATTAGTGGGTGAGTTGTTGATGATCTATTCGTAACTACACTTTAAGTACTGGTAGCAAATATTGAGACAATTTATTCAGCAAAAGCTTTTTTATTTTATACCGAGATTCAGTCAGATTACTTAATTTATTTGTATTACTTAAATTTTCAAGTCCCCTTGCGGGGATTAGTTAAAAAAAATGATTTGACTGTTTACCCAGTCACAAAAAAGGTGACTTCAATCCCCTTGCGAGTATTCAAAAAACACATATTGTGTTTTGTCACATTTACTGGTTTTTCAGCCAACTTTAATTACAATATCAAACTTATTCGCAAAAGTCAAACTTTGTTTGGCAATTGTGTAATCCCAGAAGCTTAGAAGAAACCCCTTGATATAAATACCAAGGGGAAACTATTTATGAAGTTTTCTTATTCATCTGGATCTCGATGATTATTGAAATCTTCGTTTGATTTACCATCTAGTGAATAATCGTGAGGTTTACACCTCTGATTGTCTAATTCTCGTTCAGTAAATCTCAACTGTTTAGTAAGACGCTCAACTGCATAATCAGCATCATCTCTATATCCAGTTAAACACTCAAGTTTAACTTGATTTTCACCAAGACATTGAGTAAAACGCTTAATTGCAGATTCAGCATCGTTTCGATAGCAATTTAAAGCCTCAATTAGATTTTTAGCCTCGGTTGGAGATGAAATCAAATCCTCGACTTCATTCTCAGTATCAGCTAATTCATTCTTAGCATCATCGAAACGTTGAGTTAGTTTATTACAGTCTTGGACATAATCTGAAATCAAGACTAGATTGGGAATTGAAGCGATCTCATGTGAGACTGGGTAAAGAGTTAAATCATCAGAAAGAAGAGGTTCAGTCATCCTTGACCTCCTTCGGGTGAGAGTTGGTAAGCATAAAGCTCTCCACTAATAAAAATTCAATCTCAAGTATAACAATTCTTTCTTTTACTTGCCTTAGCTCTGTGAGTTTTCAAGTTCTATTTCTGTTTGACCCATTCCCAAACGAGTTTTTATTCCTGTACTTGCAAACTGTGCATAATGAATGAGTAAGTTTGCAACGTTTGCTAGTAAAGGGTCTATTCCGCTGAGAATTTGTAATCGTACTTGACCTGTAAAACCGATCGCATATCCTCTCTGTAAATGGTGCAAACCAGTTTTTATCTTGTGCGAATTAATCACAACCGCACTTTCCAAATAAGCAATCAATTCATCACTTCCTAAATAAACTGGCGCAAATTCATTCCATCTTTCTAACCAACTGCGAAACATTAAACTTGGCAGTGGTAAAGGTAAGTGGTTACTTCTTTGAGCAAAAGCAGTAGGAGTAGTAAATTGCAAATTAAAGCGGTTAATTGGTTCTGGTTCGTTGGCAACTAAAGTGGTGTAAAGTTCTTCATAACTGGTGATTTCGTCTTGGCGATCGCACACCGCAAACTTCGCACCCAAAAACTCTAACTCAGAGGATAGATCTAGAGATGCGATCGCTTTTGCATGAACTTCACTTAATCCACAAAGCGATAATTTATAAAACTCTTCAGGTACAAAAGTCAAAAAGTCTTGAGAGCAACTGCAA
>JBAVZX010001083.1:0-3325 GCA_049589015.1 Phormidium sp.
ATTCTCTAGCAATCATTCCTTCAGTAGAAACTACTGTGATATGTGTGTTTTTTGAGCGGAGGAGTTCGATCGCACGTTCAAAATCACCATCCCCACTAAATAAAACCACTTGATCGTATTGATCGACAGTATTGAACATATCCACAACGATTTCTATATCTAAATTTGCCTTTTGTGAATATCTCCCAGAACTATCGTCGTAATACTCCTTGAGAATCTTTGTCCGAACTGTGTAACCCAAACTAATTAACGCATCCCTGAATCCTCTTTGATCTTGCGGATCTTTTAATCCTGTATACCAAAAAGCATTGATTAGATTTATATCTGGATCGCTAGTGAAATACTGCAAAACACGACGGGGATCGAAAAACCAACCATTTTTTTGTTGAGCGTAGAACATATTGTTCCCGTCTACAAAAATAGAAAGACGGTTCTTTGAATTAGCCATAGAAACTTACTGCTAAAATTTGTAGAAAAGTATTTAAGTGGAATACTCAATTATAGCAACTCTGCCTCACCAAAGTTAATAAGAAGTCTTTAGTAAATAGCCAAACTTTTATTTATACTTCTTCAAGCTTAGAAATTGTCTATATAATCGAGCTTCTCAGAGGTGATTGACTTTCATAGAGTGGGCTTGGGACTGCTCATCCTATTTCACTCTACCTTACTAAATTTACTCAGTTGATTGCTTTTTAGCCTTAATCTTAGTCCATATTTTACTCTCCCAGTAAATTTACTTAATTTTGCTCTATCTCTAGCCTAGCTCTATGAGAACCCAATTGCCTGGTATAACCTGTTTCACGATTCTCTCTCCGCTAACTTAATTCTACTAACTAAGCTACTTGACAAAAAATATATTTTACCTACTTGTTTAACAATCAGGTAAATCCTTAGTGCAGTGGGCTAAGTTAGTCGTTTTCCATCAGTTACTTCCTCTTAACATTTCTAAGTAATACTAGCCTAGCCATGTTTTACCACAACCAGATGCTTGTGTATGTAGTCAGGTTAGGACAGAAGGTGTACCAAGGTCAAGAAGCCAAACTATTCATTTTTAAGTACGTCAGGAGGGACACAAGTTAACTTTCCACTGCTATTGGCTTTTTTGAGTATCATCTCTGGGTCTGAAATTATGTAACTTTCTAACTTACTTTTTGGGAAATTTCCGTAAAGCTTCACTTTATTAAGTAACTGCCGATACTAGGAAATTAGCTATACTACTGTTCTAATTTAGAATTATCATTAATATTTTAATTGCTCCTTGGCTAAATTTATCACTATTCCACGTAGTATGGCAATAAATTTAAGTTTTATGTTAGACAATAAAACTGATACTCCAATCTGGGAGGAAAAAACAAATTGCCAGGATTTTGGTTAAATAAATTCCCCCTCTCTACAACTTAGCATGAGTTTTTGTATAAAGAATCACAAGTTTTTCCTTAAAGGATGCTGTTGATAATATCCTGAGCGCAGTTATACTAAGCAGAGAGTTAATTTTTTCAAAGCTGTGACCAGAGAATTCAGAACTTATATTTTGCTAATAACTCGCCAACAATTCAAAATACTTAAGTAAATAAAAATCTACCTCTAGTAATAAGGAAACAGCCAAAATAGTAGTTATTATAAGTAAGAATAAACCAATAAAAATTAAAAAATACCAATAATAAAACATTCATTAAATGTTAGAGGTAAAATATGTCCTTAGATCCATCCATAGTCTCTAGTAAGTCAGATCAGACGACCACAGAACTGCCTACAGTAAAAAGCAAATTAACTACCTCAAAGCCAATAGGTAAGGCTTTACAGAATAAACATTTTAATCGTTGGGGTCATGTTTTTGCTGGCTTGTGGGCGACAGCGGCAGCGATCGCTACAGGCATGAACTGGCAAGTAGTACAAAATTTTGAAAATGAAATCCAAAACATATTTTTTCAACTGCGAGGGCCAGTGGCTCCACCTGATAACATTGTCATTTTAGCGATCGATAATGACACATTATCAATTCCCCGGCAATTATATCAAATTAATCCCAAAACTAACGCTAGTTTAGAGCCGTTACAAGGCTTTCCCTTCAAAAGAACCGCTTATGCACAAGTAATAGAAAAACTGATGGCAGCGGGGGCAAAATCTGTAGCTGTAAACGTAGAATTTGTTGATCCTAGCAGTTATGGAGCAGCAGACGATCGCCAACTGCAACAAACATTACAGCGATATGCAGGTCGGATCACTTTACCAGCAGCTTATGATGAATCAAACAGTCCGACTGGGCTGAAAGTACAACTAATAGAACCATTAGCATTATTACAAACAAATCCAATTTCTCTAGGTTCGATTAATTATTTATTAGAGCCAAATGGGAAAATTCACCGCTTTACTAGCGCCTATCGCCAGAAATTAGCGGCGAATTATCAACATCAGGTACAAGCTACTGACAACCTGAAACTAAAAAAACCAGGCTTTGATTTTGCTGAAGCCACATTACAAGCTGCTAAAATAGCTTATCCACCAGCAAAAGGCGATCGGATAAATTTCTTTGGCCCCAAAGGAACATTCAAAGAAATTCCCTTTTGGCAAGTATTCGCACCACAAGAATGGAAAAGCATTACTCATGAATTTAAAAATAAAATTGTATTGATCGGAGCCACTGATCCCAGCCTGAAAGATTTTTATCAAACTGCATTTTCCCCAGAAATGCCAGGAGTGGAAATTCATGCCAATGCGATCGCCACATTGCAGCAAGGAACCGCCCTCGCCAAAGCAATTTCTCACCCATTTATCGAAGCTATATTTGTACTAATAGGTATTGGTGGAGCATCGATAATACTCAGCAGACAAAAACCTAACATGAATAGACTAAGCTACACCATAGGAGTCATAATTGCCTGGGGAAGTATTAGTTATATCACCTTCATTCATGGCTACAAAATCTTGCCTACAGCTGTGCCAATAATTGCGATCGCCCTCACCGGAATTAGCTATTCAACAACCGAAGCAGCTAAACAAAAACTAAAAAAACTCTTACTCCACCAAACCTTAAAGCGATATGCAACCTCACCGATCATTCAACAAATTATCAGCCAACAAGATGATCTAGCCGACCTACTTCCCATAAAAGACCTAGAATCATCCAGCAAAATAATTGGTGGTCGCTACGAAATAATTAAAATTTTAGGTGCAGGAGGATTTGGCGAAACCTACATAGCCCAAGATAACCAGCGACCAGGCAAACCCTTATGTGTCGTCAAACAACTTAAACCAGATATTCATAACCCCAAACACTTAGACCTTGCCAGACGTTTATTTCCGCGAGAAGCAGAAGCCTTAGAAC
>JBAVZX010001084.1:0-1722 GCA_049589015.1 Phormidium sp.
TTCACAAATTAGGATATCCCGTCTGGATTCTTTTAAGTGGTTCTTTGGTTAGGGATGCTGAAGGCAAACCATTACATTTTATTTCGCAAATTCAAGACATTACAGAACGTAAATTAGCTGAGGAAAAATTGCGATTAAGTGAAGAGCGTTTACATTTAGCTTTAGAAGCTTCGGGGGATGGTTTGTGGGATTGGAATATTGTTACGGGAGAGCTTTACTTCAGTCGGCAATGGCTGAAAATGTTGGGTTATGAGGTGACGGAATTACCATACCACATTACCACTTGGAAAGATTTAATTCATCCTGAAGATAAAGCTTTGGTGTTCAATAAACTGGATGCTCATTTAAAAGATGATTCACTTCCTTATCAGTTTGATTATCGGTTAAAAACTAAATCTGGTGAGTGGAAATGGATTGCTAATTATGGCAAAGTTGTAGTTCGCGATCGCAATGGAATGCCTTTACGAATGACGGGAACTCATCGTGATATTAGCGATCGCAAACAATCTGAATTAGCTCTTATCCATAGCAGAGATCTCAAAGAAGCTATTTTTAATGAGTCTACCGATGCCATTTTTATTGTTGACGATCAAACTTTATTAAATGTAGATTGTAATCAGCGAGCAGTAGAATTGTTTGAAGTTGATAGTAAAGATGAATTACTTAATATAGAAGGACAAAGTTTGCAAAAATACCAATTTACAGATGCCGAGTTAACTAATATTGTCGAAGAAATTAGACTTCGAGGTTTTTGGACTAGAGAACTTGAATATGTGAGTAAAAAAGGTAAAATATTTTGGGGTAACTTTATAACTAAGAAAATTCAAGTAGCCGGGAAAAATTTTAACTTGGGAAGAGTTACAGATATTACTAGCCGTAAGCAGGCAGATGATAAGATTAGAGCTTCTTTAAAGGAAAAAGAAGTACTTCTTAGGGAAATTCATCATCGAGTCAAAAATAACTTGCAAGTAATTTACAGTTTACTAAACTTACAGTCTAAATATATTAATGAAGCATCAATTTTAGAGATATTCAAAGAATGTAAAAATCGGATCAGAGCAATGGCAATGATTCATGAACAACTTTATATTTCTAAGAATATGTCCCAAATTCAATTAAATGATTATCTGAAAAAATTGGCTCAGGAATTATTTCGTTCCTATAAATTACCAGCGAATCTAATTACTTTACATACTGAACTAGATGAACAACTTTTTTTAGATGTTGATTTAGCAGTTTCTTGCGGGTTAATTATCAACGAGTTAATTTCTAATTGTTTAAAATATGCTTTTCCTCAAGGGAGAAGAGGAGAAGTGCGAGTCAAGGCAAAATTAGAATTAGAAAACAAATTAACATTGATAATTAGTGATAATGGAGTCGGCTTGCCCCAATATTTTGATTTAGAAAAGTCACAGCATTTGGGTTTAAAAATAGTCAAAGTTTTATCTCAACAAATCCACGGTGAATTTAAATATAACAGTAGCAATCAAGGCACCGAGTTCAAAATATCGCTAAATTACAATTCAACTAAAAGTCAAGCATAACAAAGAATATAAAGATGGAACAAGCAAAAATTTTAGTAGTAGAAGATGAAGGAATTGTCGCTATAGATTTACAAACTACTTTGGAAGATTTGCAATATATAGTGACAGCAGTTGTTGATTCTGGGGAATTAGCTATTCAAAAAGCTAAAGAAACTCAACCTGATTTAGTGTTAATGGA
>JBAVZX010001085.1:0-5125 GCA_049589015.1 Phormidium sp.
AAAATCATCGCATCCAGCTGCTAAAACTAAAGAACGCTCTTCTTCTAAGGCGCTAGCAGTAACGGCAATAATAATTGTATTTTGTCCTCCTGGTTGGCTTTTAATTATTTTAGTAGCTTCGTAGCCATCCATTACAGGCATTCGCATATCCATCCAAATTAAATGGGGTTGCCATTTTTTCCATTCAGTAACAGCTTCTAAACCATTTTCTGATTCTTTGATTTCAAATCCCAAAGGTGCTAATAGTTGATGTAAAAGTAACCGATTATCTTCGACTTCATCAACTATTAGAATGCGATACTTTGGTTGATTTGTTGCCAAATTAATTACTCTTTTAATAGGTTTTTCACTAAGAATATCAGTACGATCACCCACCTTTACTCGAATATCAAATTTAAAATTGCTTCCTTCATTTAGTTTACTTTTGACAATAATATCTCCTCCCATTAATTGGACAAATTTGCGGCTAATAGCTAGTCCTAAACCTGTACCTTGTTGGGATTTTCGTCCGGTTTCTGTTTGGACAAATGGATCGAATAATTTTTCTATTTCATTCTCTGCAATTCCCGCACCAGTATCTTCTATTTCAAATGTGATTAAATCTGGTAAATCATCTTCTTGTTTATTAATTATTCGTAAAGTAACTCTACCTTTTTCCGTGAATTTAATCGCATTTCCTAAGAGATTAATTAGAACTTGACGTAATTTATTTTCGTCGGTTTTTATGTATTGAGGAACTTCAGGAGAGCGATCGAATATTAGCTGCAAACCTTTAGCTTTAGCTTTTAATTGTAACATCCCTTCTAAGGTATCAAGCAAATAAAATAAATCAAAGCAATTTTCATTGAGGATAATTCTTCCGGCTTCAATTTTCGACATATCCAAAACATCATTAATTAGTGACAATAAATGTTCACCACTGCGACTAATGATATCTAATTCTTTAGTTCCAGAGGCGAAATCTGGCTTTTTTGCCATCAATTGTGTAAAACCCAGGATCGCATTTAATGGCGTTCTGAGTTCGTGACTCATATTAGCAAGAAACTGACTTTTGGCTCGATTTGCGGCTTCGGCGGCTTCTTTTGCTTGCTGAAGTTGCAGTTCTGATTTTCGCAATGCTTCTTCTGTTTCTTTGCGGCGAGTAATATCTTTAACAGTCCCTTCGTAGTAAAGTAAATTGCCTTTTTTGTCTCTGACAGCACGAGCATTTTCCGAAATCCAAATAATGCTACCATCTTGCCGATAAATCTGCGCTTCAAACTCTAATAATACGCCTTGTATTTCTAAATTTTTAATAAAATCTTCTCGGCTTTTAAAATCAACATAAAGCTGTTTAGCATTAAGTTTTTCCATCAATAAATCAGGAGAATCATAACCATAAATTGTAGCTAATGCTGGGTTGGCACTAAGAAAGATTCCGTCAATTGTGGTTTGAAAAATTCCTTCAGTGGCATGATCAAAAATACTGTGATATTTTCGTTCTGATTCTTTCAGGGCGGCTTCGGCACGTTTGCGATCGCTAATATCCCTAATTACAAAAATCGAGCGCTGCCAATCACCAATATCAATTAATTCAATCGAAATTAATGCCGTAAAAATTTCCTCAGATTTGCGACGAAATAACACTTCTTCATCTCGAACTGTTTCTCCTCTGAGAACTTTTTTGATTAACTGAAAACGCTGTTCAGGATTTACCCAAATATTTAATTCTAAAGATGTTTTGCTGAGAGCTTCTTGTCTAGTATAACCAATAATTTTGGGGAAAGCATCATTAACTTCAATCATTAATCCATTGCTAGGATTAGTAATCACAATTACATCAGGACAAGCTAAAAAAGCTTTGGAAAATTTCTCTTCCGAAAGCCGCAGTTCTGCTTCGATTCTTTTGCGATCTTCAATTTCAGATTCCAGCATGGCATTTGTTTCTTTAGTCTTGCCGATCGCTTCCCGCAACTTACTCGGATCGCGCATTAAAATAAACACTTGAATTCCACTAACTACCGCCAAAATTCCCCCGATTATACTAATCCAAATATTATTTGGTGCGATCGCGTTCCATCCCTCTTTCGGAATACCTGCTAATTGCCAATAACCATTAGGTAAACTAACTTTTACTGTCACCGGATTTTCCTGAAAAATTGCCTCATCTCCGAAAAATACTGCCCCTTTTTCCCCCAATCCATCTTTTCCCCGCAAGGCATATTTTAAAGTAGTTTTTTCCTCTAAAATCCCGACTTTTTTATACAAATCTTCCGGGTTTATTACAATTCCCACAAATCCCCAAAACTCCCCACTAACAGGTTTACCATTCGGTGGAGTCACAAAAACTGGAGTATAACTAATTAATCCCATACCTCCTTCTATTAAATTAACAGGACCAGTAATCATAGTTTTCCTCGTATCAATAATTCGCTGCATTGCTGACCAACGTCCAGGAATTTTCTTTAAATCAACACCAATTAAAGATTTAGCTACTTCCGGTGGATAGCCAAAAGCAATCACACTACCTTTAATTGCACCAATCGAATAAATATCTTCTTCTTGTTCGGAAACTACCCTCGCAATCTGATTAAATTCAGCCGCAGTAACATTAGGATTAACTGATATATAAGCTGCTAAACCACTTTTTGTCGCTAATTGTGTATTCAAACCATTTTCCAAATTTGCCCTGACAGTATCAAGTTTATTTAATACCTCACTACGCTGGCTTTGTTGGAACTGCTTCTGCTCTGTTTTTGCCAAAAACCAGACTCCGGTTAATATTAATATTGCCGTGGAAAATGCTGCTAAGTAAGGTAAAACTTTGACATTCATCGCAAAACCCTGATTTTGGGAACTAGGGACTAGGAATTGGACACAACAAGACAAGGAGACAACAAGACAATAAAACTTTGTACAGGCGGGTTTAATAAATAACTTTTGGAAACCATAAACAATCTCTGGACAAAACCCATCCCGACAACTCAAAACGGAAAACTTTTCCCCTTCTGTCTTTCCTGATCGCCAATACCTTTATAGTTTCCATCCTAAACCAGTAGGCTGTTGATAAATCCTCTTCAAAGTATTAACATCTCGCGGAGAAATTGGTGGCGAATTGCGAACCTGAGAAAAATATAAGGCATCCGTTTCTACAGGACTGTGGCCCCAAATACCCAACGCATGACCGAGTTCATGGCGAATACTCGGTAAAATGTAATCACTTACTTGATTAGGATTTACTTGAATTGTAAATCTTTGAGACAAAACTGTTCCACCCTGAGTAGATTGACGGCGATAAAATTGATAGCTTGCCTCAGCAGTACGGGCGCGAGGTAAGTGAAACCTACCTGTATTTCTATCAAAAGTCGGCTTCCAAGCTGGCGCAGAACGCCAAATTAAAATATCAGCAATAGTAGAATCTTCAACAACTTCTAAAGGTAAATAAACATTCCATTCCTTAATAGCTTCCAATGCCGCATTTACCCATTTTGTAGGAACAGATTTTGTTAATTCTTTTGCTATGGGTAGGAGCGGTTTTTGTTTTAATTCTTTTGCCGCGATCGCTAAATTATCTGTTAAACTCGCCCCTACTTTAGAATTTTTTTCCGGTTCCACAAACACTTTAATGGGAAATTCCGACCAAATCAAATAACCTGCTGGAGTTGGCTTAATTTCCGGGAAATAATCACCACTATTACTCTGATCTTGCCATTGGGCCAGAGATGGTGGTAGGGGATGAGGTTGGAGAGGCGGTAGTTTCTCCCTTGTTTCTCCCCAAGCAGCAAAGGTGAAGACGAGGATGCAGGTATAAACTGCTAAACCTATCGCCCAGAGTTTACGCATCCGGTTCGTCTTTTTAACCAATGGGAGGTCGCGGGGCTAACCAATTGGCGCTTAAAACCACTGTTAAACCCATAAAAATGATCGTCAGAGCCCAAGTGACCCGGTTGAGAGTAGTTTCTGCACTTTTGGTGCTGCTAAACAATTGCGCTTGTCCGCCAATCGCCCCAATTCCATCTCCTTTGGGACTATGCAGCAATACTAATACAATCAAAGCTAGGGCGGAAAAAGCCCAAATTCCCTCTAAAACATTAATAACAGTCATTGGTAATTGATGATGGGTAATGGGTGATTAGTGAGCAGCGAATCTCAAATTGTAGACTTTAAAAGTGTCGATCGAACTTTCGATCGCAAATTCCAAATCTCCGATTGAAAATCGCCCATTACCCAATTATAGGGAAACTCGGACAGGGGTGCGATTCGGTTTCATTTGATATCCTGCCGGAAGGATCATGGAACGACCTGTCATTTCCGGTGGTTGCGGGATCTTCAAGATTTCCAGAATTGTTGGTGCAATATCCGATAAACGACCATCTTCACGGAGGGAAACTTCTGTTCCATGTCCGGGAATTTTCAACCCTTCACCTTCAACGAGGATAAAGGGAACTTCATTAGTTGTGTGAGCAGTCCAAGGGTTGCCTTTTTCGTCCCACATTAATTCTGCATTGCCGTGATCGGCGATAATAATTGCTGTACCGCCAGCTTTGCTAATGCTTTCCAACAGTTTTCCTAGACATTTATCTACCGTTTCTACAGCTGTGATTGCTGCTTCCATTTTTCCGGTATGTCCCACCATGTCTGGGTTAGCGTAGTTGATCACGATCATAGAGTAGATGCGTTTTTCGACTCCGCCGATCGCTACTTCCGTAACAGCTTGTGCGGACATCGCCGGGGCGCGATCGTAAGTCGCTACCATCGGACTTTGTACCAGTTCCCGGTCTTCACCCGCAAAAGGTTCTTCTAAACCACCATTAAAGAAGTAAGTTACATGAGCATACTTTTCCGTTTCCGCCGCGCGAAGTTGCTTTAAACCACGCTGAGCAATTACTTCCCCTAACAAGTTAGTCAAGTTTTGCGGTTCAAACGCCACCAACACGGGAAATTCTGGGTCGTACTGCGTAAAAGTGGCATAACTTAAGGGCGTAATTTGTTCCCGCGCAAAACCGTCAAAGTCGCTACTGACAAAAGCACTGGTAATTTCTCTGGCTCGGTCAGGACGGAAGTTAAAAAAGATAATACCATCGCCCGGTGCTACGGCTCCCGGAGCAATGCGAGTTGGGAGAAGGAATTCATCGGTCAGGTCTTC
>JBAVZX010001086.1:0-3371 GCA_049589015.1 Phormidium sp.
TGGTCTAGTATTGGTGATCCTCGCGCCACCGATCGCACTATTATGGCCTGGGCACTTGCTCATCAGTATATCGTCTTTACAAACGATCTGGACTTTGGAACCTTGCTGGCTGCAACTCAAGTCCAATTGCCAAGCGTGATTCAAGTCCGTACTCAAGAGGTGTTACCAGAAGCGATCGCAGAACTGGTAATTAATGCACTCCGCCAGTTTGAATCACAACTGCAAGCAGGTGCGTTAATGACTATTGATCGGGCTCGTTTGAGAATTCGTATTTTGCCGATCGGAAACTAAGATCAAATCCGCTTAAATAAGTTTTGTTTGCAGCTTTGTTAGGATAAAAAACAGAGCGGAACTGTTTTTGCAGGAGGCGAGGCAATCATGACTATTGCATCCCAGAAAATGACTTTGGAAGAGTACCTTAATTTTGATGATGGTACTGATAATTATTATGAGTTGGAAAATGGGGAGTTAGTAGCTATGCCTCCAGAAAGTGAACTGAATCGCCGAATTGCTATGTTTCTCTTAGTTTATTTTGTGCAGCGAGGCATTCCCTCAGAGCGTTTGACGATGAAGACGGAAATTGTTGTCAGCGGTTCACGGGCAACAACTCGTTTACCCGATCTAATAGTATTATCTGAGGAGTTGGCGACGGCTTTGGAGGGGGCTAGCCGATCGACCATTACACTAGATATGCCGCCACCTCTGTTAGTTGTGGAAGTAGTGAGTCCGGGACAGGAAAAACGCGATTATCGCTACAAACGATCGGAGTACGCAGCGCGAGGTATTGCCGAATATTGGATTGTTGATCCGATGCAGCAAAAGGTGACAGTGCTGGAGTGGGTAGAAGGTTTGTATGAAGAACAAGTTTATCAGGGAGATTGTGCGATCGCTTCTCCACTGTTTGGCGTTCTGAATCTCACCACTTTACAAATTTTGCCGCAAAAATAAGATTAAATATTTTTTAACTATAAAAGACGATCGCTCACATTAAAATCGAGCTTAGTAGGGTCTAAAACACCCTTATACATTAGTGTACGGAGGCAGACATTTGTTTAGTCGCTACTTCGATCGCTGATATCTTTATGAAAAAGTTTAATTAACAATGACCTACTCTAAATCAATTTTTAATCATAAATTTCGTCTGCGTACTACCCTCGTGGTACCCTTTGTATTGCAGATTGTCGGAGCAGTTGGCTTAGTCGGCTATCTCTCCTTTCGCAATGGTCAACAGGTAGTAAATGACCTTGCTGGTCAGTTACAACATGAAATTAGTTCTAGAGTTCAGGAACGAGTTCAGGACTATGTAGAAACTCCCCACTTAGTCAATCAGATTAACGAAGATGCGGCGCGATTGGGAGTATTGAATTTCAATGACCTTGAGAGTGGACGGAGGTATTTTTGGAAACAGATTCTTCGCTTTAAAACCATTGGTCATGTTGGATTTGCTAACGAGAAAGGTCAATATTTGCGCGTTGGATGGGTGAACCGTTTAGTTGGTTCGGAACAGCCGCAACTTGCAGCCCAACTTAAACGGGGAATTGGGGATTTAATTTATTACAAACTTGACAATGATGGTAATCCGATCGAGGTAGCCAAGATTGTTCCCAATTATGATGTACGTCAGCGTCCTCTTTATACCTCTGTGCTGAAGAATAATCAAGCTGCTTGGAGTGACGTTTATATTAATTTTGGCTATGGTTCATTGCAAATTAATGCTAGTTCTCCATACTACGATCGAGAAAAAAATTTTATTGGCGTGTTTACTTCTCAAATTGGACTCGATCAAATTCGCAACTTTTTGCAAAGTCTCAAGATAGGTAAGTCTGGTCAGGTATTCTTGATAGAACCATCTGGTGAATTAATTGCCTCTTCCCTAGCGAATCAACCTCTAACAGTTGGTAAAGGTGAGGCACAAAAACGGCTGAAAGCTCAGGAAAGCAATAATTTAATTATGCGTCAGAGTATGGAGTATCTGAAAGCACGCTTCCCGGATTTAGATAACATCGAAAAAACTACTCGGTTGAGTTTTAATTTAGATGGTGAAAGGCAATTTTTGGAAGTATCTCCATTAAGGGATGATTACGGTTTGCACTGGTTAATTGTGGTGGTTGTTCCTGAATCTGATTTCATGGAACAAATCAATGATAATACTCGCAATACATTTTTGTTGTGTTTGGCGGCGTTGGGTTTAGCGATCGCAATTGGTATCCTCACCGCCCGCTGGATTACCCGCCCTATAGAACGCATTACCCAAGCAGCGGAAAGCATGACAAAGGGTAAATTAGATCAGCATCTTCCACCTAGCCGGATCTTGGAAGTCGATCGCCTCAGCAACTCTTTCAATATTATGGCAAAACAACTGAAAGAATCCTTTCATACTTTGGAAGAGAAGGTACAAGAACGCACCACAGAACTAGCAACTGCCAGTGTAGAAATTGCCGCACTCAACGATCGACTCAAAGCCGAAAATTTGCGAATGGGTGCGGAACTGGACATTCTCAAACAAATGCAACAAATGATTTTGCCGAAACCGGAAGAATTGGAAATTGAAGGATTGGATATTGCTGGATTTATGGAACCTGCTGATGAAGTTGGTGGGGATTATTATGATGTGTTGCAAACTGATGGGGTGCTGACGATCGGCATGGGAGATGTTACTGGACATGGTTTAGAAAGTGGCATTTTGATGTTAATGACGCAAACCTCGGTGCGGACTTTGAAAGAAATTCGGGAACAAGATCCGGTGAGATTTTTAGCTACTCTAAATCGTACTATTTATAAGAATGTGCAACGGATGAAGTCGCAGAAAAATTTGACTTTGGTGGTGTTGAATTATGCTGATGGTAAAGTTAGTATTAGCGGTCAACATGAGGAAACTATTGTAGTTAGAAATGGTGGTAAAATTGAACGGATTGATACGATCGATCTAGGTTTTCCCATTGGTTTGACTGATGAAATTTCTGATTTTATTAACCATACAATTGTTGAGTTACAACCTGGTGATGGGATCGTTCTCTATACTGATGGAATTACCGAAGCAATGGATATTCACAAACAGCAATATGGATTAGAGCGATTGTGTGAAATAATTGGACAAACTTGGTGGCGATCGGCTGAAGAAATTAAGCAAGTAATTATTGCAGATGTCCGCGAACATATTGGTAGTCAAAAAGTTTTTGATGACTTAACATTGCTAGTTTTAAAGCGACAAAGTGATGTTTCGGAACAGGTGGAAAAATCAGAAAAGGTAATGCTAGAAGTTTGATTTAGGCGATCGATTAGCCAGGGAGAAATTCCCCTCGTCCCCCCAGGATAGGGCAGGCAGGATGCCCACCCTACAAGAAACTGAATTTCTTTCGCCCCTAGTCCCC